>JANMGF010001131.1:0-1626 GCA_031374535.1 Polyangium sp. (in: bacteria) | reverse complement strand
CGACCTGCAGAACGGCGACGCCGAGATCAACAAAGAGCTCGCGGGCATCCTCATCACGCAGCCCGGCAAGGACTACTCCGAGAAGGAGCTGCGTCGCATCGACCAGTTCCTCATGGAGGGGAACAAGTCGGTCGTGATCATCGCCGGCGCCATGAACCTCAAGGCGTCGGACGCGGCGATGAAGGCCGAGCTCAACACGCACGGCCTCGAGAAGCTGCTCGATGGGTACGGCGTCGAGATGAAGAAGGAAGGGATCATGGACTGGGGCCGCCCCGTCCGGCTCGGGGTCCCCACGCAGACCGGGCAGGTCATCGGCATCATCGGCTACGGCATGGTGCACGCGCAGCACGTCGACGGCATCGACGACAAAGAGCAGACGCTCGACTCGTCGTTCGCCGGCTTCTTCCGCATCGAGGAGCTGGCGTTCCCCTTCCCGTCCACGCTCGTCCCGCACCCGGAGAAGCAGCCGGGCGCGCAGATGAAGGTGGTCGCTCGCTCCACGCCGCGCAGCACGATCGAGACCTCCGACGCGATCGACCTCAAGTTCTCCGCGCAGCCGAAGCCCAAGGGCGAGTACGGCCAGCGGGCGATGGCCGTCGCGCTCGAGGGCAAGATCAAGAGCGCGTTCAGCGGCGAGAGTGAAGGCATCACGGCGCCGGCCGAGTCGAAGGACAAGAGCCGCTTGCTCGTGATCAGCGCGTCGCAGTTCCTCGCGAACCCCTACGCGCGTTCGGGCAACCCGCCTCCGATGCCTCCGCAGATGGCCATGATGGGCGGCATGGGCGGCGACGAGGATCTGCAGATGCTCTCGATGCCGTACGCGCAGAACTACCTGACCGCGACGATCCTCGCGTTCAAGAACGTCCTCGACTGGATGAGCGGCGACAGCGACCTCATCGCGACGAGCGCGAAGCTCCTCCAGGAGCCGAAGCTCACGTACGCGGACATCAGCCTGCCGAAGATCGACGCGACCGACGACGAGGCGACGGCGACGAAGAAGTCCGAGGAGTACCGGCTCGAGCGCAAGAAGACGCAGACGCGGGTGCAGTGGTCGCTGACGCTTTTTGGCCCCCTGCTCTTCGCGGCGTTCGGCCTCTTCCGCTGGTGGCGGCGCGAGAACGCGCGGGAATCCATCCGACTCAGCTGACGACGAAGGAGACCCATGAAGACCGAGCACAAAATCTACGTGGCCGTAGGACTCCTGGCGGCCCTCGGTGGCGGCCTCTACACGACGAGGCAAAAGAAGCAGAAGGAGCTCTCGGCCCACTCCGCGACCGCGGCGACGGCTGATTTCCCGAGCGTGGCGCCGTCGAAAGAGGACATCGAGGCGATCACCAAGATCGAGATCAAGAACGCCGACAAGTCGAGCGTCACGCTCGAGAAGAAGGGCGACGTTTGGGAGCTCGTGGCTCCCGTGCCCGCCAAGGCGAACGCGGCGAACGTGCGGTCGCTCCTCGACAACTTGAAGGAGATCAAGGTCAAGGAGAGCATCGACCGCGGCACGGGCACCTACAAGCAGTACGAGCTCGACGACGAGAAGGGCGTTCATGTCGTCGCCTTCAAGGGCGACGGCAAGATCTTCGACGCCTACTTCGGCAAGAGCGGCTCTCGGGGCCAGCTCGCGCG
>JANMGF010001100.1:0-3432 GCA_031374535.1 Polyangium sp. (in: bacteria) | reverse complement strand
GAAGCCCGGATCGACCTCGCCGCCCGACACCTTCGTGGGAATCTCGAAATCGCAAGGCAGGGCTTTGCCGCGGGCCTTCGCGAGCGCATTCTGGAACTCGACCTGGACGTTCACGCTGCCGACGAGGATCGCCGAATCGGTCCCGCCCGCCGCCGCGATCAAGTTGGCCGTGTCCTGGGGGACACCCTGGAGGCCAATCACGAACGTGCGCACCTTGAATTGGGAAAGACCCTTCGCCGCGAGTTCCGCGATGACCTGCGGATCCTCGGGGTTCACGCCGGCGCAGAGGGGCGCCGGGCCGACGGGCGCGCCGTCCGTGACGAGGAGCACCGCGCAGGACGTGCCCGGCTTTTGCTGCAATGCGTCGGCGCAAGCGAGGATGCCGCCGCCGAGGGCCGGGTAGATCGGGGTCTTGAAGCCGTTCGGGTCCTCGGCCGCGATGGCTTGAATGATCGGCTCCGCGTTGGCCGGCAGATCGCCGAAGGGCACGACGGGGTCCTTGTAGAGCATCTGATCGCAAGTGGACTCGGCCGGCAGGGGGAAAAAATGGAGCGCGACCGTGGTGCCCGCCGAGGCCGGATCGTTGACGAAAGCCGCGAGCCCCGCCTCGCCGCTGTTCCACTTCGTCCCGACCATCGAGCTCGACTTGTCGAACGCGATGTAGAGGCTCAGCGGCACGGCTTTTCCTTCCTCCGTGATGAGCCCGCAGCCGGGATCCACCACGCCGCCGCTGCCGCCTGCGCCGGGGCTCCCGCCGCCGAAGAGATCGCCGCCCGTGCCCATGCCGCCGCTGCCGCCGCTGCCGCCCGCCGCCGCGTTGCCCGCGCCGGAGCCGCTGGGATTGCCCGCGGGAGGGAGGTTCGACTCGGGCGCGCAGGCGGCGCCGAGGGCGCATGCCGATAGAAGAAGCAAAGAGGCGTGGATACGGTTCATGCGCAGGATGGTGCACGATGGGAGGGAGAGACGTCAACGGCGGCGGGCGCGAGACGCGCAGGTGGTAATCACGCGACGCAGCAGAAGGGCGGTCCCGGTCGGATGATCACATTCGGGCTGTAAGGCGTTCGTCGAAATGGAAGAAAATCCTTGCCAAGGGAAGGCAGGACGGGGCAAGGATCGCATCATGCGCGCGCGTCTTCTTCTTGGTACGACACTGGGTTTGGTTTTCGGGCTTTCGGGGGCCTCGATCGTGGGCTGCGCCGAGGGCGGGGCGGTGACCTCCGGCGGGATCACCGGTGGAGCCGGCGGATCGGGGGCCTCGGGCGGCTCGGGCGGTGAAGGCGGCTCGGGCGGAGAGGCGGGCGCGGGCGGCATGGGCTCCGGCGGCGGTTCGGGGTCGAGCTCGAGCTCCAGCGCATCGAGCGGCGCGGGCGGCATGGGTGGCATGGGCTCCGGCGGCGGCGGCGGCGCGGGTGGCGGCATGGGCGGCGCGGGCGGCGGCGGCACGGGCGGCGGGATGGTCGATCCCTGCTCGATGGGCTGTCCGGCCGGCGCGTGGGACGTGGACGGCAACGCGCTCACGGGCGAGTGCGGCTGCGAGTACCAGTGCACGCTGGTGAGCGCCGACAAGGATCCGATCGACGATCAGTACAAGGACGACAACTGCGACGGGACGGACGGCGTCGCCGAGCAGTGCATTTATGTCTCTGTCGGCGCGGGCAGCGACGCGAACGCGGGCACGCGGCAGGAGCCGATGCAGACCATCGCCGGGGCCATCCAGCAGGCCCAGGGCAAAGGCGTACCGGCGGTCTGTCTTTCGGGCGAGATCTACAACGAGGCCGTGAACGTGGTCTCGGGCATCAGCGTTCTCGGCGGGTTCGACCACAACGACGCCGACTTCCGCTTCCGCCGTTCGGCGGCGGTGACGACCACGGTGAAGGCCGTGGGCACGGTGTTTTACGCGGCGCAGATCGACCAGGAGACGCACATCGAGGGAATCACGATCGAGGCTGCGACGCCGCAAGGAGCCGGCGAGAGCACCTACGGCGTGCGGCTCGGCGGCGGCGTGGGTCAGCTCTTCGTGCGTTACAACAGCATGACGATCGGCGCCGGGACGAGCGGGACCGCCGGGGCGAATGGAATGGCGCACGCGCAGTCGACGGCGCCCGGGGGAATCAGCGGGACGAACGGAGCGGCGGAGAACAACAACTCCGGCTTCGGCGGCGCGGCGCCGGTCTGTGATGCGCCCGGCGGAAAGGGCGGCGACGGCGGCGCGAATGCGTCCGCGGGGCAGAATGGCTCCTCGGGCTTCGGCGGCACGTCTGGCGGAGCGGGAGCGGCGGCGAACAACTGCGCGCCCGGCATTGGCGACGCGGGAGATACCGGCGGGGCGGGCCAGAACGGCGAACTTTCGACGCAGGGAATGGCGGGCCAGGGCGGCAATATGCTCGGCAGCGTGATGGCCCAATTCTACCTGGCGGCGAATGGCACCGACGGAATGGCGGCGGTACCCGGCAAGGGCGGCGGCGGCGGCGGCGGCGGCGGCGGCGGCAAGGGTGACGGGTTCTGCTTCGGCGAATGGGACAAGGGCGGCGGCGGCGGGAGCGGCGGCTGCGGCGGCCGCGGCGGCAATGGCGGAAAGGGTGGCCTGGGCGGCGGCGGGAGCTTCGGCGTGTTCGCTGTCTCCGGCAAGATCGTCGTGACGAACAACACGATCGAGACGAGCGCGGGCGGCAACGGCGGTATCGGCGGCAATGGCGCGCTCGGCCAGACCGGCGGCGTGGGCGGCAACGGCGGGGGCAACAGCGACGACAGCGGCCCCGGCGGCAAGGGCGGCACCGGCGGCAAGGGCGGAGCTGGCGGCCCCGGCGGCGGCGGCGGCGGCGGCCCGACCGCGTGCCTCGCCCGCACCGGCGGCGTCATGTTCACGTGGACCGGCAATAGCTGCTCGACCGGGGTTCCGGGGCTCGGCTCGAACGGCGGGACGAACCCCGAGGGCGGCGTCGGCGGCAAGGGCCTGAACGGCACCGCCGGCCAGAACATCCAGATCAACTGAAGCCGCGGCAAACGTGACGAAATGGGGTGGCCCGTCCGCGAGCCGCCCCATTTCGTTCTCGCGCGCCGACCGTTTCCTCTTGCGTCGCCGGCCTCCGGACGGTACGGACGCGAGGAATGGCCATCGAGATCGTCGAGTTCGGCGAGGGCGACAGGAAGCGGCGGCGGGATTTCCTCGAGGTCGCGCGTGACATCTACGCGGACGATCCGGCGTGGGTCCGTCCCCTCGACATGGACGTCGAGGACCGGCTGACCCGGAAGAAGAACCCGTTCTTCGATCACGGCGAGGCCCAGGCTTTCATGGCCTACCGGGACGGGCGCCGCGTCGGGCGTATCACGGCGCAGATCGACCACGCGCACCTCGAACGCCACAAGGACGCCGCCGGGTTCTTCGGATTCCTCGATACGACGAACGACCCCGAGGTCGCCCGCGCGCTGCTC
>JANMGF010001089.1:0-1876 GCA_031374535.1 Polyangium sp. (in: bacteria) | reverse complement strand
TTCGATCAGGTTGCGCGATCCAGGCGCCTGGCGTGCGACAGGTCACCCCCAGGATGAGCTGTGATGATGGCACGAACCTGTCGCGAGAGCATGCGATCGGAAGAAGGGATGGTGACCGTTTTGCCTCCTGGTATGCGAAATGGAGGTTCAGGCATCGAGCGCGTCGATTTGACGCGTAAGCTCGACGATCGCCTCCGCCTTCTGCTCTGGATCGAACCAGTCGATGTCCAGGCCCGTTTTGATGCTCGGCGCCAGGAATACAGGGGCTCCCGCACACGCCGCGATTTCCTCCGCGCGCCGCTCGAGCAGCATGGCAGCGCCGCGCAAGAGCTTGAATGCAGCGTGCCCAAGCAGATTGATGGTATCTTCGACACGGCCCGCGCCTTCCAGGGGACGCGAGTCGATCGCCAGGCGCAGTGTCTTCGGCACCTTTTTCCAATCGAACCCCTGGCTCTTCTTGGCGAGCTCGATGGTGCGCTCGAGCAGTCGGAGGTCCATGCCGTGCTCGATCATTCGGTCACGGAATGCCTGCAAAGTGCTCTGCCCGAAGGCCTGCGTTTCTGCGCCGAGGATACCCAGCACGAGTTGCCAGCGCAGATCGACGACCGTCAGCTCGACCGCTTCGCGATCGGACACGCCATGATACGCTTGCAACAGCAAGACCATCGCCAGCAGGGCCGGAGGTACGGGCAGCTTGCCTTCGCCAGTATCGCGGTACATCGCCGCGAGTTCGTCCTGGAATGCGTCATCGAACAATTCGAGGCGATGTTAGCAAAGGAATGCGAACAGCTTCCGGTGGTTACCCAACCGGGACAGGAGAATCTGCTCTCTACGGGTCGCGAACGAACTCGGATTCCAGCGAGGGACGGGGGTCGACATGGACGTGACTTCTCCGTTTGACTGGGCGAGCCGCAGAGAGTGGATCACATCGGCGAGGATTTGTCGATCCCTCTCGCGCAAATGCTCGGAAGGATGCAGGAAGTTGAAGGGATCGGCGCTCTAGCACTACTCTGCCACCTCCACCCACACGTTCATATAGGCACGAGCGCCCGCACTGTTGCTCCGCACCGCGTGCATCTTTGGGGCGCAGCTAGCCTTTGAATCAATCGCCGCCGGATCTCCGGTAGCGACGGTTCAGGCGGCGGGCCGCTGCGCCCGGTCGTTTTTTTCGGCGTTACGCAGGTGCTGAAGGAAGGCGAAGGCCATCATCGTCAGGAGCGCGTGATGATGCAGCGCGTGCCAGGAGCGGCACTCGACGTGGTCGAGCCCGAGCTCCTCTTTCATCTGCTGATGCGCTTGCTCGCAAACCCAACGCGCCTTGACCACCGAAGCGAGCGTTCCGAGGTCGGCGTCGGCCGGGTAGTTCGAGGCGTAATATTTTCGCTCGCCGCGCGCGCGCTCTTCGCAGATGAGCCATACCTCTTCGCCAGGCCCGTGATTGTGTCCGACCACTTTCGGTCCGTCAGCCATACGTACGCGAATTGCTGCGAACGACGCGGAAAGAGGGCCCTTCGTTCCGTCGCGCCAGTGCACTTCCTTGAAACCGTTCTTTCCGCGTGTAGAGAACACCTCGTGGGCCTTCTTCGGCGCAGCCGACACCTTCCCGCGTTTCGGCGGACGCCCGCCTGGTCGTGTTCTCTCGGGCGCACCCACGCGCCGTACCCCGCGTCCGCGAGAACATGCGCGTGATACGCTCGACCTCGTCGAGCGCGATCTGCCATTTCGGTCGGAACACCACGTCTTCGGGCACCTTCGCGCGTCGCCGGCGCGCTGGATCGTGCGCCCACTCTTTCGGAAGGTAAAGCCGGAGCGCCACGGGGACGGGCACCTCGTCACACGCGAGCGTGACGGAGACGAGAGCCTGGCAATTGGCGTT
>JANMGF010001071.1:0-2231 GCA_031374535.1 Polyangium sp. (in: bacteria) | reverse complement strand
GCTCGGCTTGATGTCGCGGTGCACGACGCCGCGCGCGTGGGCCGTAGCGAGGGCGTCGGCGACGCGCACGGCGAGCGCGATGCTCTCTTCGAGGCGTAGACCCATTCGCCCGAGGCGCGCGGAGAGGCTCTCTCCTTCGAGCCATTCCATCGCGAGGTAGGGCGCGCCTTCGGGGGCGACGCCGTGATCGACGTACCGCACGATGTGGGGGTGCGTGAGCGTCTCGAGCACGCGTGCTTCTTGCGCGAGGCGCTTTCCGTTCGAGCGATCGGGCGCGCGGAGGAGCTTCACGGCGACGGTGGTGCCGCTCTGGAGATCCTCGGCGCGATACACTTCTCCCATGCCGCCCACGCCGGCCAGGCGCTCGACACGGAAGCGCTCACCGATGATGTCTCCAGGGCGCATGCGCGAACCGAGAGCATGCCCCGGGAGCCCGCGGGATCCAAGCGGCGGCGTCCGTGGTAAGGGGAGTCCATGGAGGCGCTCCTCGTCTTGGTGGGCCTCGGGCTCGTCGCTCTGTTCCTGGCGACACCAATCCTCGCGTTGATCTTCGCCGCGCAGGCGAGGGGGCGGGTGAAGGACCTCGAAGAGCGTCTCGACGCGCGGGACCGGCATTTCGCGCTCTTGGAGCGGCGGGTCGCGTGGATGGAGAGCCTCGCGCGGGGGGCAGCTCCGGCGGTCGTTCCGGGGTCGAATGCCTCGGAGGAAGCCGCAGCCCACCCGTCCGCCGTGACGGGTGCCCCGCGGGAAGCCGCAGCCCATCCGTCCGCCGTGACGGGTGCCTCGCGGGAAGTCGCAGCCCACCCGTCCGCCGTGACGGGTGCCCTGCGGGAAGCCGCAGCCCACCCGTCCGCCGTGACGGGTGCCCCGCGGGAAGTCGCAGCCCCGCCGTCCGCCGTGACGGGTGCCCCGCGGGAAGATGCCCCCGCTCCCGCTTCCGCTTCCGCTCCCCTCACGGAGCCCGCCCCCTCCCTCGAGGAACAACTGGGCCTCACGTGGCTCACCCGCGTAGGCGCGGCGGCCTTCCTCCTCGGCGCGTTGTTTTTCTTCAAGTACGCCGTCGACAACGCGTGGGTCGGCCCGACGGGACGCGTGGCCATCGGCGCCGCCCTCGGCGTCGTTTTGCTCATCGCCGCGGAGCTTTTGCGGCCGAAGACACGCCCGGCCTTCGTCCACGCCCTCTCCGGCGTTGGCCTCGCCACCCTGGTCGCTTCGGTCTGGGCGAGCGTCGCCCTCTACCAGCTCGTCCCTTCGGCTGCCGCGTTCGTCGCCGCGGCCCTGGTGCTCGCGCTCGGCGCCGGGCTCTCGCTCCGGCATCGCGCCGAGTCGCTCCTGGTCCTCGTCCTGCTCGCGGGCCTCGCCAATCCCATCGTGCTCTCGACCGGAAAAGACAGGCCGCTCGCGCTTTTTGCGTACCTGCTCCTCCTCGGCTCGATGTCCCTCGGCGTCGCGCTCCGCGCAGGCTTCCGGCTCGTCCCCGCGCTCGTCGTGCCCGGAACGGCCGCGCTTTTCCTCGGGTGGTACGCCCGCTACTTCGACATGCGGGGGCCCCTTCCGGCGTGGAGCGACGTCGCGCCCGAAACACGCCTGGGCGCCTACCATGCCCTGTCCACGCGTGTCGTACCCCTCGCGTTCGTGGGACTCGCCTCCGCGCAGTGGGCGGCCGTCGCGCTCTACCTCCACCGCCGGGGAGCACGTCCGCTCGATGCGAGGCTCTTCGCGCTCGCCGCGCTCACGAGCTCGCACGCGGGGGCGGCGATGTTGCTGCACGACCACGTGTGGCTCCTCTCGGGCCTGGTCATCGCGCTCGGCGCCTCGGCGATCGCGCTGCTCGGGGCGCTCCGCAGGACGGAGCTATCCGCGGTGCCGATGGCCGCGGCGTTCCTGGTGTTGCTCGTCGTGAGCCACGACGTCCCGCTGGATCAGCGGATCTGGCTCGTCGCGCTCTTCGGCGTGTGGACGGCCGTGTACGTCGCGGGTTTCCTGCGCCAGGTCTGGAGCGTGGATCCGCTGCCGATCGGCGCGGCGATCGCGGGGAGCGTCGCGGCTGCGTTCTTCGTGGTGCTCGCTGCCGTGCAGCTCCTGCCGGCGAGCCCAGCGCTTTTCGTCGTGCTCGTCTCCCTCGCGAGCGCCGTCTCCGCGGCCCTCTCCGTGCAGCCCCTGCAATAGGGCATGCACTGTCTCGCCCCTCCCCTGACGCGTCAGCCAGGACGCATGCGGTGCTGCGCCAA
>JANMGF010001063.1:0-2885 GCA_031374535.1 Polyangium sp. (in: bacteria) | reverse complement strand
CGGGCGAGACGCGCGTCTACGTGCTGAGCGACGATCTCAAGCCGATCCCCGTGGGCAAACGCAAGGTGAAGATCGGCGTCGTCGCGAGCGGGCCCGAGGTCGTCGAGCTCGATGCAGAGCCGAAGGGCCTGTACTTCACGGGCAAACTCGTGGTGAAGACGAACCCGCACAAGCTGACGGTCGTGCTTTACGAGGAAGACGCGCCGGCCCCGGTCGTCGTGCTCTGCGGCTGGCACCCGGGCGTGGTGGTCGTCGTGGGACCAAGCGCGCCGGTGATCGGCCTGTTCGTCGCGGTGAACTGGGTCCCGGTCGTCGTCGTCGGCACGCCCGGCGTCGTGGTCGTCGGCCACGGCAAGGGCAAAGGCAAAGGCAAGTGGGGCTGGAAGGGCCGCGGCGGCAAGGTTCACATCAAGTTCTGACGTGATCCACGCACGGGCGGGAGGCCCCCCTCTCCCGCCCGCGTTCTCGCGTTTTCCCCCCTCGACAAGATCAAGCCATCACGGGAACACCTCGCGCAGGAGCGCATCCGTCGCGACGGGCTTGACGTAGTGCTTCGAAAAACCCGCCTGGAAAGCGCGGCGTTTGTCGTGCTCCTGCCCGTAACCGGTGACCGCGATGAGCGTGATGGTGTCGCCGTGCGCGGCGCGTAACTCGAGCGCGAGCTCGTAGCCGTCCATGACCGGCAGGCCGATGTCGAGGATGCCGACCTCGGGCCGGAACGTCGCGGCGAGGGCGAGCGCCTGCGGGCCATCGTGCGCGAGCCGTACGTCGTGCCCATGGCTCGCGAGCACCTCGGCGAGCATCTGCGCCGCGTCCGTGTTGTCGTCCACGACGAGCACGCGACGCACCCTCTGGAGCCCCGGCAGGGCCGGCGGCGGCAGATCCAGGGAAGACGCGCGGCGGGCCGAAAGAGCGGGCAAACGCACCTCGAACTCGCTCCCCCTCCCCGGGCCCTCGCTGCGGCCGCGCACGGAGCCTCCATGCAGCGTGACGAGGCTCCGCACGAGCCCGAGACCAAGACCCAGGCCGCCCCCCGCGCGATCGGCGCCCCGCGCGCCTTGCACGAAAAGATCGAAGATCACGGGGAGCATGTCGGGCCCGATGCCGATGCCGTCGTCCCGCACGGAGAGGACGACCTCGTGGCCCTCGCGCCGCGCCGCGACCGCGACGTGCCCCCCCTCGTGCGTGTACTTGGCGGCGTTCGTGAGCAGGTTGGCGAGGACCTGCGCCATCCGCGTCTCGTCCACGTCGACGACGAGCCCCGTGGCCGGCACGTCCACCCGCAGCTCGTGCCGCTTCTGCTCGAAGAGCGGGCTCGCGATCTCGATGGCGCGCGACAAGACGCGGGCGATCTCCATCGGCTGCGTCTGGAGCTGGATCTTGCCGCGCGTGATGCGCGAGACGTCGAGCAGATCGTCGACGAGCGAGACGAGGTGGTGGACCTGGCGCTCGATGACCTCGCGCTCCCGCTCGATCCCCGTGGCTTTGCCCTTGAGGCGCATCAGGTAAAGCGCCGTGAGGATCGGCGACAGGGGATTGCGCAGCTCGTGGCCGAGGAGCGCGAGGAACTCGTCCTTGCGTCGATCGGCCTCACGCGCGATCTCGTAGGCGCGACTCAGCTCGGCGCGGGCCTTTCGCTCGGCGTCGAAGAGACGCGCTCGATCGAGGGCGAGCGCGCATTGGCGACCGAGCGTCACCGCGAGCGCCCGCTCGTCTTCCGTGAAGCGAACGCTCGGCGTGAAGCTGAAGGCCATCCCGCCGAGGATCCGCTCCCCCACGAGCAGCGGGAGCGCGATGCATGGGCCTCGTGGGCCGAGCGGGGCGCGCGCCGCGTCGGGACACGTCGCCGCCCGCTCCGCTTCCGTCTCGATGAACACGGGCGCCCGAGAACGCACCGCCATCGCGAGCGGCGTCGTGACATCGAACGACTGCGTCCGCGACTTCGCGAGCGACGCCTCGGGCATGCCCTTGGCGCCGAGGACCACGAGTTTTTCGTCCTCGACCACCTGGATCATCGCGGAGGTCGCGCCGAGCGCTGCGGCGCCGAGCCCGAGGATCACCTCTGCAACGGCGTCTTCTCCCGTGGCCGTGAGAAGCGCCATCGTGATTTCTTCGAGGCAGCGGAGCCGCCGGCCGGCGCCACACGCGTGCGCGTCGCCGGGCTCCACGGGCGCGTTTCCCTCGGGACGAGCGGCGGGACGAGCGTCCGAGGCGAAGAAGAACTCGCTCTCCGGCTCTCCCCAATGTCCAGCACGATCCATGGTTGGGGAAAATCTTCCCTCGCAGCAGGCCTCGCGCGAAACGTGTGAAAATCCTGATCCTTCGTCGGGGATCTCCGGAGCACGCTGGGCATGCTCCTGCCGCGAGCCTCCCAATCGCTGCAAGAAACCGCAAATCAGCGCGGAAGTGTGGCCCTCGCCTCGATGAGGGCGGCCGAGAGATCACGCACGCAGCGCGGGAGCTCCGCAGGATGGGGGCTCGACGCGAGCATGCGCGCGGCCGCAGGCGAGACGCCGACGAGCAGGCACTCGGCGCCGATCAGGGCAAGCGCGCGCGTGAGGCGCACGATCAGCGCGAGCGCCTCCTCGTCGATCCCACCCGCGCCCGTCACGTCCACGATCACCCGCCGCGCGTGTCGCTCCCATGCGACCCGGAGCGCGCGCTCTTCGATGTCCAGCGCGCGCTCCCGGTCGATGCGGCCGACGAGCGGCAGGAGCAAAACGCCCGGCAGCACGGGCGCGAGGGGCACGCCGAGCTCACGAATGAGCGCCCGTTGCGCTCCGATGCGCGCCTCCTGTCGCGCGTGCTCCTCCTCGAGCTCGAGCTCTTCGACCAGCGCCTCCTCGGCGAATGCGCGGGCCCGGAGCAACTCGTCGAGCGCGCGC
>JANMGF010001053.1:0-3657 GCA_031374535.1 Polyangium sp. (in: bacteria) | reverse complement strand
TCGATGCGCTCGAAGGGCAGCCGGATCGGATGTCGCTCGTCGCGGCAGCGCGGTTCCTCGCGGCGCACCCACAGATCGCGGCGCAGAACGCTTCCATCCGGCAACGCGGGTTCCGCGAGAGTGACGGCCCCGCGCGACTCGACGGCGCTTGGGCTCTTTTCCGTGCGGACGCGACGCCCGAGGTCGGCGCCGGTCATGCGATGCGTTGCCTGGCGATCGCCGAGGCCTGGGTCCTCGAAGGGGGCCGCGCGGCGTGCCTCGGCACCTTGCCCGCCTCGATCGCCGATCGTTTCCTGGCGCGTGGCATCGAGGTCCACGCCGTGCCCACGCGTATGTCCCCGGGATCCGCCGCCGACGCGTTGTGGTTCCGTGAATCTGCCGAGGCGTGTGGGGCCGCGGTCGTCGTCGCGGACGGGTACACCTTCGACGCACGCTGGCTCGCGGCGATCCGGGGCGGCCCGTTCGTCACGGCCTACATCGACGACTTTTCCCAGCAAAACCTGCCCGTCGACGTCGTCCTCGACCCCAACGCAGGCGGACGTGAAGACGGGCGCGGCGTGGGTCCTGAGCGCGTGCTCGCGGGCGCGCGGTACACGCCGCTGCGCGCGGAGTTCAGGAAAAACCCGGCACGCGAGCGTTCGTTCGAGGACCAACCACGTTCGCTTTTGCTCACGTTCGGCGCGAGTGATCCCGCGCGGATCTCGCTCCTCGCGCTCCGGGCAACGCTCTCGATCGCCGCGATCGTGCCCCTCCGGATCACGGTCCTCGCGGGCCCGATGCACCCGGATCTCGAAGGCTTGCGCGCGCTCGCCGCGTCCGTGGACGACGAGATGCGCCGGCCGGTGATCGTGCACGACACGAACGAGGTCGCCGCCCTCTTCACGGCCACGGATCTCGCCGTCGCCGCCGCGGGCAGCACCGCGTGGGAGCTCGCGGCGATGGGCGTGCCGATGCTCCTCGTGGCCGTCGCCGACAACCAGCGCGCGGTGATCGATCCCCTCGTCACCGCCGGCGCAGCCCTTCGTTTGGACCTCGAAGCCACGAAGGACGAAGCCAAGCTCGCAGACGCGATCCGAGCGTTCGTCCGCGCAGACCCCGCCACGCTTCGGACGATGGCACGGGCCTGTGAAGAGCTCGTCGACGGCCGCGGCGCATCACGTATCTGCCGCGCGCTCGCGGAGATCGCGTCCGCCCACACCGCGCAGAAGGACCGCAAGGAGAGAACATGACAGCGCGATCGATCCCGAGTTTCCTCATCGGCCAGCGCCGCGTCGGTCTCGACGAAGGCTGCTACGTCATCGCGGAGGCCGGCAGCAACCACAACGGCAGCCTGGAGCAGGCCTACCGCCTGATCGATGTGGCCGTCGAGGCCGGCGCCGACGCCGTCAAGTTCCAGATCTTCCGCGCGTCCGCGCTCTACCCGCCGACCGCCGGCAAGAGCGACTACCTTGGCGACGAACGGAACATCTTCGACATCATCAAGTCGATGGAGATGCCCCCCGCGTGGCTGCCGAAGCTCGCCGAATACGCGCGCGAAAAGGGGATCGGCTTCATGGCGTCGGCGTTCGACGAGGCGTCGACGGATCTGCTCGACCCGTACGTCGATGCCTACAAATGCGCGAGTTACGAGATGACGCACACGCCGCTCCTCCGGCACATGGCGTCGAAGGGCAAACCCATCGTGTTCTCCACGGGCACCGCGTCGCTCGTCGAGGTGGGCGAGGCGATCGAGACCGTACGCGCCGCGGGCAACGAGCAGATGATCGTCCTGCAATGCACGGCCGCTTATCCCGCGCCGCTCGAGAGCATCAACGCGCGCGCGATCGTCACGATGCGTGAGGTCTTTGGTGTGCTCACGGGTTTGTCCGACCACTCGCGTGACGCCGTCGCCGCGCCCGTGTCCGCCGTGGCGCTCGGCGCGGTCGTGATCGAAAAACACTACACCCTGAGTAGCCGCCTGCCCGGCCCCGATCACGCGTTTGCCCTCGAGCCGCACGAGCTCACCGAGATGATCGGGCGCATCCGCGAGGTCGAGCGGACGCTCGGAACGGGCCGCAAGGAGGTGCACGCCGTCGAGGAAGAGCTCCGCGCCTTCGCGCGCCGAACGGTCTTCGCCTCGCGGAGGATCGAGCCCGGCGAGCCACTCTCGCCGAGCAACACCACCATCCTGCGCGCGGGAAAACACAAGCATGGGATGTCGCCTCGTGAAGGAACCGAGGCCTTCGGGCGCGCCGTCGTCCGCGCGATCGAGCCCTACGAGCCCGTGAACCTCGCGGATCTCGCGCCCAAACGCGTGGCGCCCGTCGTCACCTTGCGCAAGGCCGAGCGTCGCGACGAGGGCCGCGTGTGGGTCTACAACGACGAACCCAGCGTGCGCCGCGTCTCGCTCAGCCGGGACTCCATCCCGTGGGAGGCGCACAAGGAGTGGTTCGCCGAAAGGCTCGCGGATCCCACGACCTCGCTGTTCATCGTGGAGTGCGGCGGCGAGTCCGTCGGCACCGTGCGGATCGAGCGGCGCGGCGAGGAGGATCAGATCTCGATCGCCCTCACGCCCTCGGCGCGTGGACGCGGGATCGGCGTCGCCGCCATCGCCGAGGCCGCGCGCCAGCACGCTGGATGGCTCGTCGCGCTCGTTCGTCCTGACAACACCGAGAGCGCGCGCGCCTTCGAACGCGCGGGGTTCAGCCGGATGGGCTCGCGCGACGTGCAAGGCACCACGGTGGACGTGTTCGCGGCGCGCCCGCCCACCGCGGAGGGCGCTCGATGAGCGGTGACGCCCCCGTCACCATCGTCATCCCCTGCTTCAACCACGGCCGTTTCCTCGCGGATTGTATCGGGAGCCTCGGGCGGCAGAGCCATCGTGCCTGGCGCGCGATCGTGATCGACGACGCCTCGACCGACGGCGAGACGCCCGCGCTCGTCGACGCCGTTCGTGGCGAGCGCGTCGAGGTCGTGCACCTCGCCGAGAACATGGGCCGCGCCGGCGCGAGGAACGTCGGCATCGAGCGCGCCGCGAGCGAGGCCGTGATGAGCCTCGACGCCGACGACAAACTCGAGCCCGAGCACCTCGCGCGTTGTGTCCCCGTGCTCCTCGCCGATCCGCGCTGCGGCATCGTCTACACCGACTACGCATATTTCGGCGCGCGTCAGGGGACGGCGCGGGGTAAACCTTTCGATCGGGATCGGCTCTACGTCGACCAGTACATCTTCGCGGGCAGCCTCTTCCGCAAGAGCGCCTTCGCGAAGACGCCCGGCTATCGGAGCGAGTTCAACATCGGCAACGAGGACTGGGATTTCTGGCTCTCGATCATCGAGGCCGGCTTCGTGGCCTCCTACGTCCCCGAGCCGCTCTACGCCTATCGTATCCACGAGGGCTCCTGGACGTCGCAGCCGGCGCTTTCGCGCGCCGAAAAGACCCGCCTTTCCCGCGAGCTGCTCCGCGACAAACACCTGGAGGGGCTGCGGCGCGCGGGCAAGCTCGGGCAATTCGACAAGGACACGGAGATCAAGGACGGTCGGCTGCGTTTGCTCGGCGGAGATCTTCCCGGCGCGCGGCGGAGCTTGTTCCGTGCGCTCGGGCGCGGCCCCCTGTCGCTCGAGCCTGCGCTTTTGTTGCTTCGCTCGCTGTTCGCGCGACCTCTGCGCGCTGCGGGCGAT
>JANMGF010001051.1:0-3034 GCA_031374535.1 Polyangium sp. (in: bacteria) | reverse complement strand
GGGTGGGGGAATATTCATCCACCCAGCGGCAAGATCTGGTGCTCGGCCCGATAAAAATCGAAGCGCTGCTCGGTGCCATGCCAGTAGGCGACGCGCACGCGGGACGGGATCGTGATCCCCTCGAACGAGCGCTCCTCGTCGACGTCGACCCCGAACGGGATCCACGTGAAGCGCCGATCCTTGGTCTGGTTCGACCAGCGCAGGAGGTTCGCCGAACGCACGGCGCCCGCCTCGTCGATGGCCAGCGCCACGGTGCAGGGCTCGCCCGCGATGCGTAAGGTGGCGCGGATGGCGTCAGGCCCCTCGACCTCCCAGCGCACGCCACGCGAAGGCAGGAGCGAGGCGGGCGCCATGATCGATTCGATCGCGAGACGGCCCGCCGCAGAGCGACGCACGTCGAGCCCACGCGCATGCGCCACAGGGACGGCGCCGATGGCATAAAACTCGACGCCCGCGTCCTCCCCTTCGAGCCAATCGTACCCGGTGACGCGGCTCGAACCCCCGCCCATCGAGGACTTCCAGACAAACCCACGCGGCGGGGCAAGGAGCGATTCCGCGGCCAAAGTCCGCCACGCCTCGTTCGGCGCGAGGCGCATTTCGCCGCGGATCTTGAGGTGCACGGCCGGATCGAGGGGCGCGCCCTCGGCGAGGGCATGGCGGAAATACCGGGCGACGGGCTCGGGTTGGTCGTCGAGAGAGCGCGGATCGAAGCGCTCGGAGGTCGGCCGGGGCAGGAGCGCGCGCCACCGACGCTGGATCATCCGGTCGCCGTAGAGACGTCGGCCCGCGAGGAAAACCGCGCCGCCGAACAAAGTCCCCGTGACCCCGTACACGATGCGGGGGATCAACCGGCCGCCGACACGAGAAGCCATCCGCTTTTTCGCCTTCCCGCGCCCGGCCCGATCTTTTCAGGGCGCCGCGCCGGCGTCCATCTTCGCACGGGAGAGGAGGATGGCCACCTCCATCGGCATCGGGCCGCCGCAGAGCTCGCTCATCATCGGCTTCAAGGTCTCGGCGTGGGGCTCGTATCCATCGGCCTCGACGAGCACGTTCACCGGGCCGCTCGCCCAGAGCTCACACGCGAGGAAAGCGAGATCGACGGGAGGCGGCTTGTCTCGGTCGATATGGCAGACGAAATTGGCCCCGTCGTCGAGCGTCTTCCAGGTGGAGGCATCGGACAGGACGAACGGGGGTTCGTCGCCAGCGCTCCACTCGACGGCGATACGCAGGTCCGGCGGGAGGGACGCGTCCTCGGCGCGAATGTCGAGGACGAAGAGAGGCTCGGGGGGACGCACGGGACAACCCCCCTCGCCGCCCAGCCCCCCATCGACCCCAGGCGGCGGCCGCGAAGGACCGTCACACGCCGAAAACCCGACGAGGGCGGCCACGACGCACACGATGCCCAGGACGAACGTTCTGCGCGGAGACACGTTCGTCGGAGCTTAACCGATTTTTCGAGGGAGAGGCACGCGTCCGGGTTTCACTTCGGCGGGGGCGGCGGCGGGGCGATGGTGCCGAGGTTCAAGCCGCCGGGATACTGGTAACTCGTGTAGGCGCCGTAGCCCATGACCTGGATGCCGACGGGCTCCGTCGCAGTGAGCACGTGCGCGCCGTTCTTTCCAGGACCCAGCGGGAGACGCGTGATGCCGAAGCTCGAGCTGATCGGCGTGGGCGACTGGGCCACGGCCTGGCCATCGAGGATGACCGTCGCCGTGAGCGGTTGCACGACGTCGACGTAACTCTCGTCGTAATCGGTCGGCGCGAGGAAGACGTACTTCAGACGGTATTGCTCGACAGCCGTGGCGAGGCTCTGCGCCGGATCGCCCTTCGCTTGCTCGAAGGCGAAAGGATCGACGATGGAGGCGCCGAGCTGGAAGGAGCCGACGGCAAACTCGTGATCCCCGACGATCTCGAAGTCCTGGCCGACCTGGCCGAGGTCGACGACCTGGCCGGCGTTGATGCTGAGCGGCGCGCCCGGCGGGACAGGGCCCGGGTAGGAGAGCTTCGTGCCGTTGACATTGCCGAAGATACGCACGACGTGGCCGACGGGGCCGCCGCCTGGCGAGGTCGGGACGGTGACGAAGTACCGCTGGCCCAGGGTCTCGACGGGGAAGACCGACTCCTCGACGTGGTCGCAAGCGGAGCTGCCGAGCGGGACCTGGGTGCAGGGCAAACCCGTGATCACCTGGACGGGTTTGTCCGCATAGACCAGCGAGCCCGCCGGGTCGGCGCTCGGCGAGAAGACGACCTCGACGACCTCGCCGCGGTTGACGGAGAAGGTCGCGAGTCCGTTCGGTCCGGTGCTCTGCACGCCGCCGCCGCCGATGATCTCGCCGAGGCCCGAGACCTTCACCTGCACGTTCGTGCCGTCCTGCGTGCCCGTGATCGCGAAGTAGGCGCCGATGCTCGGCAGCGCCCAGCCCGCGAGGCTCGTGATGCGGTAGTTGCCGGTCATGGCCGTGCTCGGCAGGAGGAGCGAGGCGTCGTTCGAGTAGGAGAAACAGCCGATGCCGCTCTGCGTGCCGGGGCAGGAGTTCCAGTCCTTGCCCGGCGGGCCGCCTTGCGGGGCGTACTCGAGCGCGTTGAACTGGTAGACCGTGACGGGTCGGGTGCTGACGAGGTGGTAGGCGCCGTTCGCCACGCGCACCGTGGCCGAGAGGGGCGTGGCCGAGCCAAACCCGTCAGCGTCCGGGCCCTTCAGCTCGGGCACCCACGGCAGGTAAACCGTGGCGAGGTCGTTCGGCGGGACGGTCGTGGTGGCGACGACGGTCGCGCCCCGCGTGACGGTGACCTCGGCCGGCTGATCGCCCGCGTTCGCGACGACGGCGGCGAAATCGAAGACCGACCAGACGTTGTTCGCGACGACCGTCGGCCAGAAGTCACAACCGATGTACGTGCGCGCGGCGGCGGCCTGCTCACACGTCGTCGGATCGACGCCGGGATCGGTGCCGCCCGAGCCACCGGCGCCCACGCCGACCGAGATGTCGTCGCCACCGTTGCCGCCGCTGCCGGGTCCGCCCGGACCGCTCGGGGG
>JANMGF010001019.1:0-3761 GCA_031374535.1 Polyangium sp. (in: bacteria) | reverse complement strand
GTGGCGCAGGATGCGCTCGCGTGAGCTCGCGAGGCCGGAGAAATCGAGCGGGGCGATCGCGCGTTCCCGTACGAGGAACGGGAAGCGGAGCGGGCGGTGCGCGAGGAGGCGCGCGCGAAGCGTTGGGCGCACCCGGTGTTCGGCCGACGTGCCAATGGTCTCGGGCCGCGTGACGATACGCACTCCCATGCGGATCACGCCGAGAGAAAGCTGCACGAGGTTCGGCGCGCGCGGGACGAGGCCGGATGGCTCCACACGCGCGAGGTTCTCGGCGATGCGTCGGGGGAAGAGGAGCAATGTACGGGTCCAGAAGGAATCGTCGATCACGATTCACGCCCCCCGCCGTCGCCCTCGTCCCCGCTGCGAACGCCGTATTTCCGGACCAGCGTGCGCAAATGGCTCCGATCCATGCGCGCGAGCCGCGAAGCCTCCGAGACATTGCCTTTCGCGCGCGCGAGCCGCTCGACGTCGCTGGTGCGCTCGCGCAGCGGCGGGATATGCTGCATCTCGAGGGGGAGTTCGCCAATCTCGTCGATGAAGATGGTGCCGCCGGCGGCCTGCTCGAAGGCGCCGGCGCGGTCTGCGCTCGCGCCCGTGAAAGCCCCCTTGATATGGCCGAAGAGCTCACTCTCGATGCGCGTCGGCGCGATCGAAGTGCAATCGAGCACCACGAACGGAGCCCGCCCGCGTGTGCTGGCCTCGTGAATCGCCGCCGCGAGGACGCCTTTGCCCGTGCCGGTCTCGCCTTCGAGCAGCACCGTGGTCTCGGACGGGGCGATGCACGGCAACGCGGCGAAGATGCGGCGCATGGCGGCGCTCGCGCCGAGGAGGGAGCCGAAACGATCCTCGGGGCTCAGGGCCTCGCAGATGTCCTCGTCGACGAGGTCGACGCGCAGGGTGGTGCGTCCGACCCGCACGCGCGCGCCGTCATCGATATACCCCGAAAGGAGGCGCGTGCCCCCGCTCCAGGTGCCATTCGAGGAGTTATAGTCGCGCAGCAGAAACCCCTCGGGGGTCGCGGTGATGCTGATATGGTGGCGCGATACCGTCGGGTCCGCGAGCATGAGGTCGTTGCCTTGCGCGGTGCCCACGGAGATCTCGCTCGTCCGGGCGCGCAGCGATGCCCCCGTGTCGGGGCCTCCGATCACAGGAAGCGAGAAACCTTCGAGCCGAAGCTCTCGTGCTTTCGGCTGGAGGAGAAGGGTGCCGTCCTTCGACATGGCCAGCACCTTACCACGCATGGAGGCTCTGGCCCCCAGGCATGGAGGTTCGGACCGCCAGGGAGGGAGGTTCGGGCCGAGGTTCGGGCTCACGGGCGCGCTCCTCACCTGCGTTTCGGCGCTCCCGGCCTGCGGGGGTGAGCCCGAGGACTTCGAAATCGACATCGACGAGGTGGCGGAGGTCGAGCAGGCGATCGGTTATCCCGGCGATAACAACCGCTTCACGATCTCGGAACCCGGCGGGCAGGCGTCGTTCGCTGGGCAATGGGAGCTCTATCCGGGTTGGAAGACCCATCGGCTGAACGGCCAGGACAAGTGCGAGCACGTGAGCTCTTGCCTCCTCTCGCTCCTCAATGGGAACGACCTGAAGCTCGCGCTCTGTATCGTCGGCCCGGGCGGATCACCCTTCAGTGATGCCTGCACCGATCCGAACATCACCCTGCGGGAGGGCGGCTTCTTCGGCGACCTGTTCGCTACCAATCCCACCGCCTACGTCGCGGGGCCCGACACCGCGGACCCGGTCGACAGCGGGCGGGCTTGCTTCGGCTCGCAAGGCAACGACTGCTGCGCCGAGGGCGACGCCAACTGCCCGCCCCGGATCGTGCTGGCCGGGGCCATCCTGGGCTCGCCCGAGCAGGACTTCGCGAACAATCGCTGCAATGCGGCGATCGTGAAATCGGCGAATGCCTTCGACAGACTCGCTTTTGCGCGATCGAGCGCCGCTTTCTTCTGCGTCGGGTCGACAAGCGCCTGTTGGAATGCACCGAGCCCCTCGTCGAGGCTCGGACGCGGATCGAGGCCCTGGGCGCGCTCGTGGCTGGCCAGCAGGTGATACGCCCGCGCCCGATCACGATACGATGGGCAAGCACGAAGTTCTTGGGCAAAAGCCAAGCCACGAAGGGCCTCCTCGAGGTGTACGTGGGCCTGATCCAGCAAGGGCTCTACGGGTTGTCTCCGTTCGAACGTGTATTCGGCGAGTTTTGTGTACGCGAGGCCCGTGATCTCGTGCGCGTAGGCGTCACCGGAGTGCGAGGCGATCGCCTGATTTCCAGCGGCGATCTGCGCTCGGCGTAGTCACGGCCGCGGTACATATCCATCTCTTCCTGCCGGATCCAGGCTTCGGAGAGTGCCTCATACAGCTGGTGGTCGCTGCGCCCGATCTCGACAGCCTGCTCGTAATGAGCCACCGCCTGCTCGAAATCGCGCTCGACGTTGCGGACGCTCCCGCGCGCCTGCTCGGGCGGCATGTAGCCCGGGGTCCCCATGACCGCGCCCGATTCGGTCAGGCCCTTGGCATCACTTGCCTCGCGCGCCAGGCCGAAATCCATGAGCACGGGGCGCAAGGACGGAGACCCCTCCGCGCCCGCGACCTCTTCGACCATGATGTTCGCGGGCTTGATGTCCCGGTGGACGATACCCATGCGGTGGGCTGCGTGGACGGCCTCGGTGTCGAGGCGGGCGCCGCGAGGGTCTCGGCGAGCGCGGCGTCGGCCGGCTCCTCCACCACCGAATGCGCTTTCCGCCGACGGCGCCTCTCGCGAGGCAAGAGCTTCAGGGTGGCCCGGTGCGTCTCGTCCCCCTTTTTCGGTCCCTCGCCCATGGAACACCACCTTGGCCTTGAGAGGCCGTTGCTCGTCAAGCACTACGTGCGGCGCGGGTCACGGCCGCGTGGCGGACGCCCCTGGTGGCGCGCCTTGGCGGTTCCTTAGCAATTCCTTAGCAATTCATTCGCAATTCCTTCGCAATTCCTTAGCAATCGGGAGACCAAGGCACATCCGGACCTTCGGACGGGCGATCATGATTCCGTCACGGCAAGCAAGCGTGGGCCACCGGGGACCGGGCGGGCGCACTAAGCTTTCTTCATGCCCCTGGAGCATCTCCTCGGCGCGGCTCTGGCCGTCGCCCCGAGCGCCGTCTCTTTGCCCATGTCTCCGGTCCTGGAGCATCTCCTTTCTTTTCATCCAGGCTGGCTCACCCGGAGCGTGACCAGCCACGACCTCGCGGGCGGCAATGAAGATGGAGCCCGCCTGGGGATCTCCGTGGAGGGGGCTCACCGCGTCCTTTTCCATGCGCGGGGTGAGGGGAGGATCACCCGGATCTGGATGACGGCGCCGCGAGAGGAGCTCGAAAAAGAAGGCCAGGAGCTATGGATCGAGCTCGATGGACAGACGGCGTATCGCGGAGAGCCGCGTGATTTCTTCGAGGGCCGGGGCCCCTGGAAATCACCCTTGGTGCTCGGCGTCGACGCGAGCTCGGGGGCATTCACCAGTTATGTACCTTTTGCCTGGTCGCGCGAGGCCAAGGTGCGATTTCGGGGCGCGCGTCTTTATCATCAGATCACCTACCGCGAAGGGCCCGGATCCATCGCGGGTCCGAACGCCGAGACGCTCTCCCGATTCATGAGCGAGGACTGGACGGAAAAACCACCCGCGTGGAGCACCCCGAGCACGCTGGGTCCTGGGAGCCCGATCACGCTGGCGACGGGCCCCGGGACGGTATCCCGGCTTTTCGTAGAGCTCCCGGCCGCGGGGCTCGACGCCC
>JANMGF010000925.1:0-2274 GCA_031374535.1 Polyangium sp. (in: bacteria) | reverse complement strand
ATCGCCCGCGGCAAGACCCCTCAGTACAGGCCCGTCTGCTCCGGCAGGCAGACGCCCATCGCGCAGAGCAAGAGGTCGACGTCCGCGCCCGCGCAGCTCACCTGCCGCGCGCAGTAGTCATCGTATGCACACAAACGATGGCAGGACTGGTCCGAGCCGAGCGCGCGCACGTTCATGAGGCAAGCCCAGCCGCCCGTCAGCCAGAGGCCCTCGGGGGCCGCGGCGTCGAAGAGGCAAACCTCCTTGCGCTCCTCGGCGTCGTAGACCTCGGCCGTGCAGGCGTCGCGCTCGATCTTCTCGCGCGACTTGCCCATCGTGTTCAGCATGTACGAAAAATCGCACGCGCCGGCCGACGTCGTGTCGCGTGAGACGCGGTTCCTCAGCGTGGGGTTCTCGATCGCGCGTTGCCGCACGCCGCGGAGCATGGCGACGAACTGGTTGTTGCCGCCGTCTTCCTTCGGCGCGTCCTTCAACGCGGCGAGGATCGCCTGGTTTTGCTGCTCGGCGCCGGGATCGTCCTTCTCGGAGAAGCCGAGCCGGATGTGTTTGTCGGGCGTCTTCGCCGTGCACGTCTTGGCGTGCTCCCAGAGCTTCTCGCTCACGACGGGCGGCCGCTTCGTTCCCTCGCGCTTGCAGACGCCGATCGCGCCCACGGGCACGGCCCCCGAGGCGCGATCGGTCGGTTGTCCTGCCGGCTCCCGGACGAACTCCGTGGACGCGCAGCTCGCCGTTCCCACGGACACCACGAGTCCCGTCACGGCAAGGGCGGCGACCCGGAGCAAAGCTCTCTTCGTTCCCACGGCAGCACGGTACCACCGTGCACCCCCAGGACAGAAATGCTCGGTGACGAAAGGCCCACGCCTTTCCTCCAAGTGACTGGAATTCATGAAGATTTGCCCCTTGGCAAGCGAGGGAGGGACCGGCGGGACGGGAGGCTCAAGAGCCGAGCGCGGTTTGCTCGATGAGGTGGTCGACGACGGCCTGCACGTTGCCGGTCTGGTTGAAGATCGCGAGCTGCTTGTCGGCGCTCGTCCCCTCTTTGAGGATGCGGCGGACGCGGTCGAGATCGGCCTCGGACTTGAAGATCACGGCCGCCTCCTCGACGAAGTCGAGCAGCTCGCCGATGAGCACACGCACGGGAATTTGCTCTTGTTTGCCGAAGTCGATGAGCTGGCCGTCGATGCCGTACCGCAGCGCGCGCCACTTGTTCTCCTCGATGAGCTCACGCGTGTACTCACGGAAGCCGAGGTTCCTCCGGTAGAGCAGGTAGAGCTTGCCCATGAGCGCCTGGATGAGCGCCGCGAGCGCGACGGTGTCGTCGATGCGGGTCGTCATGTCGCAGATGCGCACCTCGACCGTGTCGAAGAACGGATGGGCGCGGACGTCCCACCAGATCTTCTTCGCGTTGTCGATACACCCGGTCTTCACGAGCAGGTCGACGTAGGACTGGAACTGCACGTACGTCTCGAAGTGCCCCGGGATGCCCGTGCGCGGGAAACGCTTGAAGATCTCGCTGCGGATGCTCTTCAGGCCCGTGTTGCGGCCGAGCCAGAAGGGGCTCGACGTCGAGAGCGCGAGGATGTGCGGCAGGAAGTAACGGACCTGATTCGCGAGGGCCATCGCGACCTCACGGTCCTTGATGCCGACGTGCACGTGCAGGCCGAAGATCAGGTTCGCGCGCGCGACGTCCTGCAGGTCCTCGACGATCACCTTGTAGCGCTCGCCGTCGGTGATCTCCTGCTTCTTCCAGTCGCTGAACGGGTGCGTGCCCGCGGCGACGATACGCAGGCCGTGTTTGCCCGCGAGCGAGCTGAGCTCACCACGAAGCTCGCAGATCTCTTCCCGCGCTTGCTTGATGTCGCGACAGATGCCCGTGCCCGTCTCCACGACGGACTGATGCATCTCGGGCCGCACGCGCTCGCGCAGGATCGAGTGGGCACCACCCTCGAGGAGCTGGCTCACGTACGAGCGAAGCTCGCGCGTCTCGGGATGGACGATCTGGAACTCTTCCTCGATGCCCAGCGTGAATTGACCGTCGAGAAGACCCTGGACCGTGGTGCTCATGCCGAATTTCCCTCGATGATGAACGTGGGGACCGTACCTGCCCCCGCATGGACGTTGCACATGTTCGTCGCGGATAACCTGCCAAGCATACCGCCGAGCTCGCCGCGAAACAGGATCGGATCGAGCTCGATGTAACGCCGCGAGAAGTAGAGCTCGCCCGCGGCCCCGACCTCCGGACACATCGATGTCGGGAGCGGGACGCGAAGCTGG
>JANMGF010000914.1:0-16086 GCA_031374535.1 Polyangium sp. (in: bacteria) | reverse complement strand
CGCCTTCTCGTCGGCCGCGGTCGACGACAGCCCCATGCGTTCGCCCTGGGCTCGCGAGGCCCCCAAGCCCGCGCCGCAGCAGCCGATGGGCGCGCCGCCCGCGCCGCCCGCGGCGCCGACCTTCGGAGGGCCACCCCAGGGCGGCGGGATGCCGTTCACGAACGCGCCTCTCGCGGCGCCGCCCATGGGGCCGCCGCAGCAGATGCCGGTGGCGCCGCAGTTCGGGCAGCAGCCGCAGATGGCGCCGCAGATGCCGGTGGCGCCGCAGTTCGGACAGCAGCCGCAGATGGCGCCGCAGATGGCTCCGCAGATGGCTCCGCAGATGGCTCCGTCCTTCGGACAGCAGCCGCAGATGGCCGCGCCGCCGATGATGGCTCAGCAGATGCCGCAAGGGGCGGGCGCCGTGCCTGGTGCGCCTCCGCGGCTCACGGGGCCGGGTCAGCTTGGTGGCGTCGCGCCGCCGCCGATGGTCGCGCCGCCGCCGATGATGTCTCCGGGCGGACTCGGTGGAGGTGGGCTCGGTCAGGCGCCGATGGTCGCGCCGCCGATGGTTTCTCCGGGCTCGCTTTCGGGTCCCGGGGCCGCGCCGCCCGTGGTTTCGCCGTCGGGGCCCCGCGTGCTCGTCGGTTTCCTCGTGACGTTCCAGAACGATCCGGGTGGCAGCTTCTGGGCGATCCACAGCGGCCGCACGCAGCTCGGCCGCAGCGGCGGCGACACCGGCATCGACATCGCGATCTCCGACGGCAGCACCTCGTCGCGCCACGCCACGATCCACGCCGATCCCGCGACGGGTCAGGCGTTCGTCGAGGACGACAACTCGCGCAACGGGACCTTCCTGAACGAGCAGAAGCTCGTGCCCGGCGATCGCCGGCAGCTACGAGACAACGACCGGCTGCGCCTCGGCAGCACGACGTTTGTGGTCAAACTGTTGGTGTCCTGAAGATTCGAGGATTGCGCGCGTGGGACCGAACCCGCGCGCGCAAGGATCAGGGCGCGCCGCCCGCGCCCGCGTCGGGGCTCGCCTGGCACACGCGGATGCCCGTCGCGTCGGGAGAACAGTCCTTGGACGCGCAGTCGAGATCCACGAAGCACAGCGATCCATCCGCGCAGCCCTTCTTGCAGATCGAGCCGCAGTCCTTCGTCGGCTCTCCATCGTCCTGGATGTCGTTGGCGCACGTCTCCGGAGCGCTCGGGATCATGCAGGTGAAGTACTCGATCGTCTTGGGCGCCGCGCCGGAGAGCGCTCCTTCGGTCGGCGGGTAGATCACGCGGAACGTGACGTACCCGTCGATCCCGATGCCGCCCGCGTTCGACTCGATCTCCGCGCGTGGAAAAAGCTGCGCGACGTCGGCGCACTTGGAGAGCTGGAGGCGGTTGAAGCGGTGCGTCTCTCCGCTCGGGCACTTCGTGTTGACGAGCTCGCGTTCGGTCACGGGCGTGACGGAGAACGAGCCGCCGCAGATCTGCTCCGGCGTCGTGCAATCCACGGGATCACCGCCGTCGGTGCCACCGTCGGGCAAGGCCGGTGAAGGCTCGACCGACACGGCCATCGCGCCGTCCGCGCCGATGGCTCCCGCGCCGCAGAGCTTGCCCTCGCCCGTGATGAACGCGAACGCGGCCGTCGTCACGGGGAACAGGTTGGTGTCGAGGGGCGGATCGAAGAGGATCTGTCCGCCCTCCTGACCATCGAGGACGCAGAGGTCGAGTTTGTCGCGCTTGATGAAGTACCCGACGCGGATCGACTGGTCTGGCGACGCAGGCGGCGTCGTGAAGAGCGCGCCGCACTGCGTGCCGATGTCAGCCGCGAAGGTGCGGTAACAGTTGTTCTCGTCCCCCAGCCAGCCGCACAGATCCTCGAGATTGTCGTCGGAGCTGCAGGCCGCGAGGTACGCGCCGAGAACGGTGGGGATGACCGTGAGGGCAAAGGCGAGCCGAAAGCGCATGCCCCGAGTCTACGTGAACGACGCGCATCCGGACCACATCCGCGCGCGTCGTTTGCGTCGCGTTCGCGGGATCAGAGCTCGGTGTACGGGCCCGGGACCGTGTAGACGTCGTTGGTGCCCGTGTACGCGAACATGCCCCAGCACACGAGCTTGTGCTTGAGGGCGAAGGCGACCGACTCCGAGAGGCTGGTCTTCGGCGCCAGGACCGCGAGGTTCGAGCGGCGCAGCCCCCACCAGCCCGGCCCGTGATCGAGCAGCGACTCCTGCAGATCCCGCGTGGCCGCAAAGTGGTCGTCCAGCACGGCGAGGCGCAGGCGCAGGAACGGCTGCTCGCCCTCCTTGCCCTCCCCGGTCGGGAAGTCGAACCAGTAGAGGTTGTCACGCGCCTTCTTGGGCTCGACCTTGAGCCCCTGGGTCTCCATGAAACGCGCGAAGTCCTCCGGCCCGAGCCTCTGGGTGATCGGGTGGGTGTCGACCCCCTTGCAGACATCGTCCTTGATGACGAAGCCGTTCAGCTCGATGCTGGGGTCTGCGTCTCCCTCGGGCGAGCTCACGTGCTCGTCGGGAGCCGGCAAATCGCTCGGATAATCGATGCCAGCCTCGAGCCCCACGCAACCGAGGCCGCTCAGCGCAAGAGCGAGGGATAGAAGGACGCTACGTTCTGCGAGATACGTCACGGTGCACTCCCCAGGCGTCGAACAGGCGACATCGGACTCGGCATCATCTTGTCCACAGGCCGGGCGATCATTCAACGGTCTACGCAAGAAGGGCAAACTCGTGAGCGATCATTTGGCCCCAGGCCCAGGGTATCCTAAGTTAACCGCGATGAGGCCCGCTGACCTCGCTCCCCGAACGCTCCGTCTTGTTCGCCCCCTGGCCCTCGGCCTAGGCGCGTTGACCCTATGGCTCGTTGGTTGCGGTGGTTCCCCCACGGCACCCCAGCGCGATGACGTGTTCTACCTGCACGGCAGCGGGGTCATCGACAAGAACCAGAGCTACGAAGCCTACTTCCCCAAGCTCAACGCCGATGAGAACGAGCGCCTCCCGCGCCGCGTCGGCGTGGGCGTGCTGGAAGGTGACGTGCGCCTCGCACGCCCGATCGACTGGTACGTGCGCGACGCCGACTACGCCCCGGGCCAGCGCTTCATCTCGTACCAGTCGCCCCGCCAGTTCCTCTTCTCGATCTACGAGCGCGTCGATCACCCCGAGGACACGTGGCCCGACGTGATGAAGCGTTACGAGCGCGACTGCGAGGAGCAAGGCGCGCAGATCCTCGCGGGTCGCATGCCCGTGGCGACCGCGAACGCGCAGGCACGAAGTTACATCGTGAAGACGCGTGTCCCCGCGAAGCCGGCGTACCACTCGTACGCGCACGAGATCTTGATCCGCAGCGACAACCGGCTCTTGCTCGTGCAGGTGGTGCACGGCGAGAACATCGAGTCCGTCGCGGATGAGATGGCGACGGCGCTGCGAAGCATGCTCGTGTACTGAGTCCCCCCGACAAACGTCCTTACCGCCGCGACAACCGGCCTCACCCCCGTCCCCTCTCCTTCCCGGGAGAGGGGTGATGGAGAGGCTTCAGTACGGCAACGGGGGGGGCTCGAGGCGCTCTTCTTCTTCCTCGGCCTCGCCCGGCGCGCGGACCGGTTTGTCCGCGAGCGGTACCTCGATCACGAAGTTTTGACCGACCGGACCCCCGAGCCACGTCGTGCGCGAGAGCGTCGATGCGCGGGGCGACGAGAGCTGGAAGCGGGGCGCGTCCTCCGTCGCCACGTGGAGCTCGAGCATCGCGTCGCATGCGCCGCGCGTGAGCGTGTCGACGGCGGCCTTGAGGACCGATCGGTTCGCGCCGCCCGGGAGGAACGAGATGTACTCGTCGTACTTCAGCGGCCCGAGCTTGATCTTGAAGCGCCCCGTTCCGTCGTAGACCCAGCGACCGATCGTGAGGCTCTCGCCGAGCTGATGGTTCGCCACGCCCATCTTGTTGCGAAGCGGCTTCTCGAGCAGCGTCCAGGCCCCGACGAACTGCTCGATGTCGACGCCCATGCTGCCGAAGATGTCCTTCAGCACGACCCCGAGCCCACGCGCGCTGCGCGACTTCGACGCGAGGAGCGGCGCGTAACGCAGGTACAAGAACCGATGCAGCGGGCTCTTGTGCTCGCGGAACCCGTCGATGCCCGCCGCGCAGAGCAGGCGCCGCGTGAACGGATCCTCGCCCTTCTTCCGGTACCCCACCGAGTGCCGGTACTTCGTGAACGATCGGTAGAAGAGCGAGAGCAGGCGGTGGTTGAAGACGTCGAGGAACTCGCGCTTCGGCTGCGGCCCTCCCTGGTAGTCGTCCTGCGCGAGCTCCTCGACGTAGTACGTCGGAAGCGGCGAGACCGAGCCGTAGAGGCCGAGGAAGCCCGCCGTGATCCGCGCGCGACCGACCTCGTCGGGGTACTTCGTGAGCTTGAGCTCGCTCACGTCCGTCGAGGCGAAGATCAGGCTCGTGTCGGCGCGCAGGCGGATGCGCTCGTTCGGGACGGGCCCGAGCTGGCCCACGGGCGCGCCGCCCGGGAAGAGGCGTTCGAGGATGTAGACGAGCCGGAAGAACGAGTAGCGACGCGCGCTGTGCTCGAGCTCGGCCATCTTGGCCAAGACCATCCCCTTCGCCTGCTGCTCGGGGTCGAGCTGCGGCGCGAAAGCTCCGTCGGGGGCCCCGGCGGCGCTCAGATCAGGTTCAGGCTGCCGCTCTTCGGCTCCCATCGATAAACCACGCGCGTATTGGTGCCGGTGACGCTGAGCTGGGTGAAGGAGTTGAGCGAGACGTACGAGGCGAGCATCTCGTTCAAGATGCTCGCGAAGAGGTACATCTCGCCTTCACCCGCGAAGCCCCCTTCGTCGAGCTCGACCTCCGTCGCCACGCCTCGGACGGGCGCGCCGCGGTAGAGCCGATCCGTGGGGCGAACCCGGATCGACTTGATCGCCTGCATGCGTAGCTGGTTTGCCCGCGCCGCCTGGCGATCGATGAGCGCGGGGAAGTTGTAGATCTCGAGCACCGATCGCAGGACGTCGAGCTCCGTGATCGAGCGGTAACTCATGGCCATGTGCGAGAGGACGCGCCACTGGAGCTCGCGGCCCATCGGCGGAGGCAGAGGCGCCGTGACACCCGTGACGTTCGTGAAGCTCGCGACCGCGGGCGACGTCGCCGTGGGCACGCGCAGATCACCGACCTTGAGCTGCGCCGGCATGCGCCGGTTCGTGCATGTCGCGTCGATGCTGATGACGTCGAACTCGGGGATCGACGCGCCGTCCTGCGCGGAGCCGAACGAGATGTAGAGGTCGACGCCGTCGCCGATCGCCGCGGGCTTGATGTGCGACTGGTAGAAGACGCCGCGCGTCGTCGCCTCCGGATCGAGCTCGTGCTCGAACGAGAAGAACGGCGGGATCTTCACGCGCTGGCTCGTGCGGCGCGCGATGCCGATCACGCTCTCGATGCTGTAGAGCTCGTAGGCGTTGGGCGTCGATCCGGCGGGACGCGCGAGGTACTCGTACTTGCTCGGATCGGGCTTGATCGGATCACTCGAGTGCTCGAAGAGGTTCACGACCGGCGAGCAGAAGAGCCGGAAGTTCTCCTTCGAGAGCCGCGTCCCCGCGGGCAGCCCGTCCTTGAACTGGATCAGGATCGCGAAGCGGTCCGTGAGTTTGTCCGCGGGCATGGCCTCGAGGCCCGTCACGTCGAAGAACGCGAACTTCTGCGGGAGCGTGAAGTACTCCTGCAGGAGCCGGAAGCCGGCGTAGACCGTGGGCGGGTAGGGGATCAGCGCCTCGTCCTCTTCGAACCCGACGAGCTTGACGTTGCGCGCAGGCAACGTGGAGAGCGCCGTGTCGCGGCCCGCGGCGTCGACGGCGCAAAGCGCGACGGAGTCGACGTGCGCGCCGAGCCAGACGCGGATGTCGTCCTGGAGCCTGCGCTCGCCGTGGATGTAGAAGCGGATCTTCGAAAGCGCGAGCGCCGCGAGGGCCGCGCCGCCCGTCACCTTCACCTCGATGCGGAGCGACTGCGCGAGCTGCGATCCCGTCTCGACACGAACGTCTTCGACCGTGAGGGGCAAGAGCTCCACGTCCTGCGTCGTGCGGAAACGACACGAGACGCCGTCGACCGGCACAGAACCGACCTCGGCGTGCCGCGCGACGATGAGTTTTTCGCGCACCACGTTCGGCAGCGGGGTGAACTCCACGATCGACGTCGACGGGATCTGCCGCAGGTAGTGCGGGAAGAGCAGCGACGCGATCGAGTGGATGACCTCGGGCAGCTCGTCATCGAGCTTCTGCCGGATCTTCCCCGTGAGGAACGCGACACCCTCGAGCAGACGCTCGACGTCTGGATCGGCCCCGCGCTCGGCGAGCATCGGCGCGATCGCGGGGTACGCCTGAGCGAACTCTCGCCCGAGCTCGCGAAGGTAGGATAGCTCGTCCTGGTAGTACTTGTTGAACATGAGGCCCGACGCCGAACAGTCGACCGTTCCGCAGAGACCGTGTCAACGTTCCTGAAGAGTTTCGCGCCCTCGCGAACCTGTCAGGTGACCTTGACGTTCCCGCTTTGATCCACCGAGGTGCTGAACCGAAGACCCGTGCGGCGTCCGTCGGGATAGTGCAGCTGTCCCGTGATCTCGAACTCGAGGTACATGGTCCCCATCGCCTCGTTCTTGATGTGCCGGACCTGCACGTTCTTCAGCCGCGGCTCGTACTGCTGGATGCTGTTCTTGATGGCGCGCTGCACGATCCCGATCGCGTCGGGGAAATCGTGGAGCATCTCCGACACCTCGATGAGCCCATAATCCGGGCAGGTGAGCGAGCTCCCCTGCCGGGTGTTCAGCATCCGAGCGAGGTGTGTGATCACCGCTTGCTCGAGATCCTGATCCTTCCACGTGTGCCTCTCCATCGAGTGCGGATTGGCTGCGTGGGCGATGCGCGTGAGCAGCGAGGCTGCCATGCCCTCATCCTACCCCCCACGCCGTCCCACCAAAAGCCCCGATCCCAGGACCCCTCCTCAATCCTGCGTGGGGTCTTCCTAGGCTGTATCGAGGGCCACCTAAACGTGCTTTGGGTCGCGATGACAAAGCGCGGGGACGACGGATCGCGCCTGGGGGGGCACAGGGAATTTCGTGGAAGGCGCCTCGCGTGATACGAAACGAGGCGTGAAGCCGTCCCTTCAAGACCGCCGAAACCAAGCAAAAACGGCCGCGCGTTGCGGGAGCCTCGCCGCCTTGGCCCTCGGTTTCGTCAGCACGATGGGCTGTGGCGCCGCGCCGGAGCAGCCGCACATCGAGGCCAGGACCCGCGAGCAGACGCCGATCGCCGTCTGCACGCAGAAGCTCTCGCCGCTGGGAGGGGGTCGTGGCAAGGCCGTCGTACGCACGCTCGAGCCTGATCAGTGGGCCGAGGTCGCGTTCCCGGGCTTCAACGCCGAGAAGGGCCTGAACCCGACGGACACCGACTGCACCGGCCACTACGCCTTCGCGAACGAGTCGCTGCGCGGAGGCATCTCCGAGAAGGGGTGGCCGCGCAAGCTCGACGTGGAGGAGGTCGACGTGCGTTCCGGGCCCAACGGCTTGCGCACGCTCTGGTACCGCGTGCTCAAGTTCGAGAACGGCGACGAGGGTGGTCCGATGCTCCTCGCCCGCGCGGTCGGTGATCGCGCCGAGATCTACGCGATCGGTAGCTTCCGCGGCCCCCCGAAGTCGCAGATCACGCCCATCCGTCTCGGCGACGACAACCTCGTCGTGGCGGAGGCGAAGCGTTGCCCCGACCCGGACGACTGTCGCAAACAGGCGCACATGTTCCTCTCGCGTCGCGGCCGCTTGATCGAGGCGGCGAAGGTCGACATCGAGCGCGTGCAGGTGCTTCCCTCGGTCACCGAGCGTGGTCTCTACGCGCGGTACCAGCTTCGTACCGACGTGAGTTACAAGCCGAACGGCATCCAGCTCCTCGAGCAGGTGAAGGTCAGCATCATCCACTACGAGGATCCGAACCGAGACAGCGACCGCGCCCTGCGCAAGGTCGAGTTTTCCCGGTTCCTCAAGGTGGAACGCGACGCCCTGTTCTCCTCGAACGACCCCCTCTGGGAGCGCGTCGTCGGTCAGGACTGAGCGGTGGCGCGAGGGTGCGGTGCCGCGGGGCCGCACCCTTTTCTGCTCCAACAATCGGAGCTCAAACGTCTTCGAAACGGACGCCGGATCCGGAGACGTTTGCCTCCGGATCCGACGGCGATCCCATCACCAGCAGAAGATCGCGTTTCCGTAGCCGCAGCTCGGTCGCTGCAGGAGCGCGTAGGCTCCACCGACGATGAGCCCGCTGAAGAAACCCGCGAACGTCCCGGCGACGATCTGCTGCGAGCTCTCGAAGGGGAGGGTCGCCGTGCCGAACTCGTCGGTGCCGCCGGACTCGACGCCCCGGCCCACGGAGGTCATGACCGCGGCGACGAGCGGGACGGCGATGTTGCCGATGAAGGAGCCCGCGTGGAAGCGGCCCTTCGAGTAGCGGATCGTGTCGACGAGGAAGATGCCCGTACCCATGCCCGTCGCGCCCCATGCGGCGAACGCGTGGGTCGAGGGTCCGCCGAAGGTCTCGCAGCCCGAGTCGGTGTTCGCCACGAGCGTCTGATCGACCGAGCAGCCGGGGCGCGGCGCTTCGAAGGCCCGGCGGATCGGTCCGTCGATGAGGAAGGTCGCGGCGACCATCGTCATCGAGGGCGCGAGCGTCGAGAAATGCCAGCGGCCCTTCCAGCCCGTGGTCGACTCCGGGTCGGCGTAATACACGCGCGGCATGAGAAAGACCGTACCCGCGCCGACCCCGAGACTGACGTGGCTCACCGTGCCCCACGTCTCGTCCCGCGGGGCGATGGCCGGGACGGCCTGGGCCGAGGCCTCGGCTGGCGCTAGCGCTGCGGCTAGTGCGGCGCCGAAGCTGGCCAGAATGATCTTCTCCCTGATACGCATCCTGATGAGCCTTCCGTCATCCGCGCGCCGCTCTTCGCGGGCGCGGCTCATCTCTTGAGCTGGTTCGCCGAGAGGGTGAAACGACTGCGGTTCTTCGCACTCGCATCGCCGGTGGCTTTCTCGTCATCCCCGGCGGTCGCAGCGTACGCGCGCGAGAACTGCGGGCCAAAAATAATCAGGAAAGTCTCCTTCTGCTCGCCTGCGTAGTCGCCGTGGACGACCTCGTAGAGCTTCCAGAGAGCTTCGAATTTGTTCGAGAATAGGCCGCCCTTCTTGCCGCGGCGCTCGAGCTCCTCCTCGATCTGCTTCGGGGAGAGCTTCGTGAGCAAGGTGCGCACGCCTTCCATCACGCCGTTGATCAGGGCCACCTGGTGGCTCATCACGTCGACGAAGATGTCCTGCAGCTGCCGGGGTGCGTCCGGGCCGCCTTGAGGGCCGAGCAGCACGTTGCCGAGCTCTTTCTCGTCCTTCGCGGAGGCCACGCGATCGTTCTCGTCGGGCCTCACCTCGCGCGCGAGCACCTCGGCCTCGAACTCCTGGTAGCCGTCACGCAAGCTCACGAAGCACTTGAGGAAGACCTCCATCGAGTCGCGGAGCTTCCGGCCGAACGTCAGCACGCTCTCCACGTCTTCGATCGGTTTGGCGCCGGGGGCGAGCGTACGGGACAGCTCGAGCATCGCGGCGTGCGCGGCCTGCGCGGCGCTTGGTTCGCCCAGCATGCGCGGGTCGACGCCGTAGTACTGCGAGAGCTTCTGGAAGTCTTGCTCCGCGGCGATGGTGGGTTGCTCCATCGACACGCGCTTCAGGTAGTTCTGACGTACCTCCGGCGAGAGGCGCGGCAGGTGATCGTAGATCACGCGATAGACCCCGCCCCAGGCCGTGCGGTAGGCCTCCACATACGGCTGGAGCTGGCGGACGTAGCCGTCTTCGGCGCCGGGCGCGATGGGCTTCTGTTGTTGTTTCCACGCGGCCGCGGCGTTGCCGGACTGCTCGGCGAAGTCGAGGACGGTCCCGTCTTTCGGGGCCTCGCGTTTCTTGGGAGCCGCGTCGATGAGCTGCATCCGCATCACGATCGGGCCGATGGTCAGCTCGGGCGTGCTCGAGATGTCGGTCGGCGTGTCACGCGTCAGGCGGCGGCCTGCGAACACGGTCCCGTTCGTCGAGCCGAGATCTTTGACGATGATCTGCCGGTCGCGGAGGTCGATGGCCAGGTGGAACTGCGAGACGTAGGGCCGATCGATCTGAAGGTCGTTGAGCTGGTTTCTGCCTAAGCGGATGGGGAAGCGCTCGAATGTGACGTCGAAGCTTTGATTGGCCTGGGTATCGATGACCCGGGCCACGAGCGCCAGCGGCATGGGTGCGAGACTAGCAGACACCGTCCCTTCGACAGAAGTAGAGGGCGACGATCGCGCGGCGCGTCCTGGATCGAAGGGAGGGGAGGGGCAGGGGAGGGACCGGAGGAGAGCCGCGTGGCGCGGGGGACTCACCGGGAGGCGGATCGGTTTTTTTGACACTTACACCTACATGATGCGACCGTCACCGACATGAGCCTCCTCCACAGGATTCCGCCTCTCGTTTCGGCCCTTGCGTTTGGGTACGGCGTGGGGATGACCGCGCCGGACGCGGCCCTGGCGCCCGTGCAGGCGGCTGTGGTGGCGGTCTCGGTGCCCCATGGGGGGCCGCCTCGGTCCGACATCCTCGCGTTCCCGCTCGGCGGGGATCCTTCGCGGGAGGCTTCGCGCGGCGAGGCTTCGATGCGGGGCGGGATCACGTCGGCGCGGATGGGCGGGAGCGAGTCCCGGGAGCTCGGCAAGCTGCGCGAGGTAGGGGCGCGGGATGCAGCGCGCGGGGAGACGTCGGATCTCGACCGGCCGAGTTACTCGCGGCCGCCGCGGCTCGCGTCGCATGAGACGGAGGGGGAGGGGGCCGAGGTCGACGATCTGGACGCGCCGGGGGCGGAGGCGCTCTCGCGGCTGCAGCTGCCGGATATGAAGGTGTCGATCACGCGTCGCACGCTGAAGTACGTCCGCTTCTTCACGCGCACCGATCGGGGCCGGGGGATGTTCGAGACGTGGCTCAAGCGGAGCGGCCGGTATCAGGATCTCATCCAGCACGAGCTCCGCGAGTGGCGTTTGCCCGAGGATCTGATCTGGGTGGCGATGATCGAGAGCGGGTTCGATCCGCGCGCGAAGTCGCCGGCGGGGGCGATGGGGCTCTGGCAGTTCATGCCGGCGACGGGCGGGGTGTACGGGCTCGAGCAAAACAAACACGTCGACCAGCGGAAGAACCCGCGGCTCGCGACGCGGGCGGCGGCGCACCACCTGCGGGATCTCTACATGCGGTTCGGGAGCTGGGATCTCGCGCTCGCGGCGTACAACATGGGGTACGAGCAGCTCCTCGATCGGATCGATCGATACGGCACGGCGGACTTCAACGAGCTGGCGCGGCAGGAGGCGCTCCCCTCGGAGACGGCCTCGTACGTCCCCAAGATCGCGGCGGCGGCGCTGGTCGCGAACAACCTCGAGCGGTTCGGGTTCGATCAGGTCGAGCTTTCGCGCCCCGTCGACACGGCCGAGATTGCGGCGCCGCCGGGTTTGTCGCTGAAGACCCTGGCCAAGGCGGCGGGCGTGCCTTTGAAGACGGTGCGGCAGCTGAACCCGGATCTGCTCGGGGACAAACTCCCGCCGGGGCGGGGCGATTTCCTGGTGAACGTGCCGCCCGAGTCGCTCTCGCGTGCGTACGCGATGTTGCCCGTGCTGCTCCAGACCGAGCCGATCGTGACCGAGGACGTGACCGTGCTCGATCCGGTCGATCTCATGGGGGGTCGCGATTTCGTGCGGCGGCGCGCGGCGGCGCGGGACAACGACAGCCTGCTTTCGCTCTTGCCGTCGTACAAGAAGCGTCGCGCGCTCCGGGATCCGGTCGAGGAGCTCGCCTCGAGTGACGGAGAAGGCGCGGCGAGTGACGACGACGAGGGGAGCGAGGAGCCGTTCCGGCCGCGCAAGAAGCGGACGGGTCGCAAGACGTTGCTTTACAAGGTGGGTCCGGGCGACACGCTCATCGGCATCGCGCGTCAGTTCGCGATGGATGTGGACGACGTCGCGCGGGAAAACCGGCTCGGCGAAGAGGACAAACTCCGCGCTGGATCCATTTTGAGGCTCCACGTCAAGCCCGGCGTGCTCGGTGCGCTGGATCTCGGCGCGGCCGAGGGGGGGGAGGCGGGCGCCAAAGCAGAGGAGGCGCAACGTCGCCTCGTCCCGCCGGGCGCGAATGCGAGCAAGGACAAGGACAAGGACGGTCCTGACGCAGCGCGCTCCACCGAGAAGGCCGAGCCACGCAAGGGCCGCGTCGAGGCGAAGAAAGAATCGCGGGGCCGATCCCGCGGGTGACGTCACAGCCCGAGTGCGGTTAGCATCCTCGGGCCATGATGCTCGTCGAAGCCAAATCCATCATCAAGCGGCTCACCAAAGTCTGCACGGCTGCGCTCGAGGCGGCGGTCGTGCAATGCGTCAATGCTCGGCATTACGAGGTGACGGTCGAGCACTTGTTGCTCGCGCTCCTCGACGACGCGAACTCGGACATCGCGTTCATCGTGATGCACTACGACCTCGACCCCGCGCGTCTGCGGCAGGTGCTCCAGCGGAGCCTCTCGGATCTGCGGTCGGGCAACGCGGGCAAGCCCGTCTTCTCGCCGACGATGCTCGAGTGGATGCAGGACGCGTTCGTCGTCGGGTCGATGGAGTACGGCTACACCAAGGTCCGGAGCGGCGCGCTCTTCGCCCGGCTCATCAACCAGACGTCGCGGTACTCGCCGAGCGGCATCGGCGCCCTTCTCGAAGGCGTCTCGCGCGAGGACGTCAAGAACAACCTCGCGAAGATCGTCTCGGGTTCGAAGGAAGACGCGGACTCCACGGCGGGCGCGGCGGGCGGTACGGCCGGGGGCGGAGCGGGTGGCGGCATCCCGCAGGGCGCGGGGAGCGCGGCGGCGGACTCGGCGCTGGCGAAGTTCTGCGTGGATTACACCGGTCGCGCGCGTGCAGGCCAGATCGATCCGATCTTCGGCCGCGAGGGCGAGATCCGGCAGATGATCGACATCCTCGGTCGTCGCCGGAAGAACAACCCGATCATCGTGGGCGACAGCGGCGTCGGCAAGACGGCGCTCGTCGAGGGCCTCGCGCTCATGATCGTGAACAACCAGGTCCCGCCGCTCATGCAGGGCGTCGAGATCATGGGCCTCGATCTCGGCCTCCTCCAGGCGGGCGCCGGCGTGAAGGGCGAGTTCGAGAACCGGATGAAGCAGGTCATCTCGGAGATCAAGGGATCGGCCAAGCCCATCATCCTGTTCATCGACGAGGCGCACACGATCATCGGCGCGGGCAACCAGGCGGGCGCGGGCGACGCGGCCAACCTCCTGAAGCCTGCCCTCGCGCGTGGTGAGCTGCGGACGATCGCGGCGACGACGTGGGCCGAGTACAAGAAGTACTTCGAGAAGGACGCGGCCCTCGCGCGGCGCTTCCAGCCTGTGAAGGTCGACGAGCCGAGCGAGAAGGTGGCCATCACCATGCTCCGCGGCCTGCGTCCGATGTTCGAGCAGGCGCACAACGTCATCGTCTCGGACGAGGCGGTCGTCGCGGCCGTGAAGCTCTCGGCGCGTTACATCTCGGGCCGCCAGCTCCCGGACAAGGCGGTCGATCTCCTCGACACGTGCTCGGCGCGCGTGAAGATCGCGCTCCAGCAGAAGCCCTCGCAGGTCGAGGACATCGAGGTGCGCATCGAGACGCTCTCGAGCGAGCTCGCCGCGCTCACGCGCGATCGCAACGCCGGCATCCGCATCCAGGAGGAGGAGCGGGTCGGGCAGCTCGAGGACAAGATCGCGAAGGCGAAGGTCGAGCTCGAGATCGTGCGCGCCGCGTACGCCCACGAGTCCGAGGGCGCGAAGAAGGTGCTCGAGTCGCGCAAGCGCATGAACGAGGCGAAGTCGGAGGAGGAGCGCGACGCGATCCGCCGCGAGGTCGTGGCGGCGATCGACGAGCTCCACAAGAGCCAGGGCGAGGTGCCGCTGCTCCGGCCCGACGTCGACGAGGCGATGGTCGCGGCCGTGGTCAGCGCGTGGACGGGCATCCCCATCGGCAAGATGGTGGCCGACAACGTGAAGGCGCTCGTCGAGATGGAGTCGCGCCTCAACAACCGCATCAAGGGTCAGAAGTACGCCCTCGAGACGGTGGCCAAGGAGCTCCGGGCCGCGCGCGCGGGCCTCAAGCCGGAGAGCACGCCGCTCGGCGTCTTCCTCTTCGTCGGCCCCTCGGGCGTCGGCAAGACGGAGACGGCGCTCGCGCTCGCGGACATGCTCTTCGGCGGCGAGCGCATGATGGTCACGATCAACATGAGCGAGTTCCAGGAGAAACACACGACCTCCCGGCTCATCGGCTCGCCGCCCGGCTACGTCGGTTATGGCGAGGGCGGCATGTTGACGGAGGGCGTGCGCCAGAGGCCCTACACGGTCGTCCTGCTCGACGAGTGCGAGAAGGCGGATCCGGACGTGATGAACCTGTTTTACCAGGTGTTCGACAAGGGCGCGTTGACGGACGGCACGGGCCTGCTCGTCGACTTCAAGAACACGGTCATCATCATGACCTCGAACCTCGCGACCGATAAGATCACGAACCACGTGGTGAGCGCGTGGGAGGAGAACCGCGAGCCGGTGATCCGCGAGATCTACGAGGAGATCAAGCCGACGCTCTCCGCGCACTTCAAGCCCGCGCTGCTCGCGCGTATGACCGTGGTGCCGTACGTCCCGATCTCGCCGTCGGCGCTCGGGGAGATCACGCGTCTCAAGCTGAACGCGCTCATCGATCGCCTGAAGAAGAGCCAGCGCATCGACGCGACGTACACCGAGGCCATGGTCGAGCTCATCGCGAGCCGCTGCACCGAGGTCGACACGGGCGCCCGCAACATCGACCACATCCTCCGCGCGACGCTCCTGCCGATGCTCTCGCAGGCGATCCTCACGCGGATGGCCGATGGCATCGTGACGAAGAAGCTGGTCATCGACATCGACGACCAGAAGAACTTCACGGCCACGTTCCCGGAGTGATCGGGTAACCGCCGCGAATCCAGGAAAAAGGCCCTCCTCGCATCACGCGAGGGGGGCTTTTTTTGTTCTTTTGATGTCGTACGATCAGCCGTCGTAGGGAGGAGAGGGTATGGCGAGGTACGGATACAGCTTCGTGACGGACAAGGGGTTTTCCGCGTTCGCGCGAGAGCTCGACGCGGGTGCGTGGAAGGTCATCGAGGTCGAGAAGTACGACGTGCCGGATCGGATGCCGAAGGCGTCACTGCTCGACGCGCCGCGACCGGTGACGTGGAAGCTGCGGCTCGTGTGGTCGATCCGCGATCTGGATGAGGCGCTCGGCGTGTCGCCGGAGGCGCTTGGGCTGATCGATACGGAGTGGGATGCGTCGCAGCGGGCGCTCCACTTGTTCCTCGCCTCGGAGACTGAGCAGAAGGATCCGGAACGAAAGGCTGCGGCGGAGCGGCTGCGTGGATCGCTCCTGGCGGGCGCGGGGACGGAGCAGACGACGTACGGGTACGAGGAAGAGGTCGACTTCGGCTACCAGCAGATCGCGCGGTCGAAGAAGGCGCCGCTCGAAGCGGATGTGCAGAAGGTGGGGCTCGGGCCGTACCTCGCGCGGGTCGAAGAAGCGACGAACGCGCTCGCGAAGGGGATCGGGCGTGAGCCGGGGAAGAAACGCGCGGCGCCGTCGAAGCGGCTGCGGGAGGCGCTCGGGGTGTGCTCGACGGCGTGGAACGCGGTGCACGAGGATCTCGATTTCTGCTTCGAGCACGCGCGGCCAGGGAAGGAGCGGGAGATGCTCGACGCGTTGCGGGCGCCGTTCCTGGCGTTGCTCGAGCGGTATCCGGCGAAGGCGAAGAGTGAGGAAGCGGCAGGCGGGACGGGCGAGGGGGAAGGGGCGGGTTGACCGGGAGCCGGTAGGAGCGCGGGCAGGCGCTGCCGGGAGCTGGCAGCGTGCGTGCGAGGTGCGCACGGTACGTGTCACGGAGAGGGCGCGCGGGTTTCCGGTTCGGGAAGCGAGCTGGTTCGTCGCGGGCGGCACGGGGTAGGGCTCACGCCCGGGGCTTTGCCCCGGACCCCAGGAGGG
>JANMGF010000884.1:0-2342 GCA_031374535.1 Polyangium sp. (in: bacteria) | reverse complement strand
TGGGCGAGGGACTGGTCGGCACGATCGCTCAGGATATCGAGACGCTCAACCTCAACGAGCATTCGGTCCCCCTGAAGATCACGAGGACATCGAATGACGGCATCGTCCCCTGCCAGAGCCAGGCCTATGGCAAGGTGCTGGACATCGTGCTCGGCGACCACCTCGACGTCGTCGGGCAGTTCCCGAACTCGGGCGGCGATAGCCACGCCGACTGGCTCCCCTGCGGCGCGGGATTCGGTGAGGATGAGTTCCACAAGTTATGGTCCCGGGTCGCCCGGGAGATCGCGGACAACATCCCGGCGAAGCGGCGATCCGCGCGGCCACAGCCCAAGGCCCCGTCGCCGAAGAACGGGAAATCGAAGCTGAAGCTCACCTCCACCGCCAACTGACGGGAGCGCGAGCATGCTGCATGATCCCGATTCCCTCGAGAACCGTGATCCTCGGTTCATCAAGAAGCTGACGAGCATTCTCGACAGCACCATGGCGCCTTATCATCGGACGGAGGTCCGCGGGCTCTCGCGGATCCCCCGAAAGGACGGGCTCGTCTACGTCGGTAATCACAACGGCTATCCCTACATGTCCGACGCGTGGCTGTTCACGGCCGCGCTCTTCAATGAATACGGGATGAGCCGATACCCGTATATCCTCATGCACGAGCTTCCGCTCAAGCTGCCGCTCTTGAATCCACTCTTCACCCGGTATGGCTGCGTCCGCGCGTCGGGGCAAAACGCCGCGCGCGTGCTCGACCGGGGGATCCCGCTGCTCGTGTATCCGGGCGCCGACGTGGAGCTGATGCGCCCGCACCGGGACAGGACCCGTCTCCGCTTCAATGGCCGCACCTCCCACATCCGGCTCGCGATGAAGTACGGCGTGCCGATCGTGCCCGTCGTGTCCGTGGGCAGCCATTCGACGGCCGTGATCCTCGACGATCTGCCCTGGGTGGCACAGGCGATCGGGGCCAAGAGCAAGCTCGGCATCAACGCGTGGCCTCTCATCCTGAGTATCCCCTGGGGCCTGACGCTGGGGCCGTTCATTCCGCCCTACATCCCGTGGCCCTCCAAGATCATCATCGAGACCCTGGAGCCGATGGGGTGGGCGCCCGAGGGCGCGGGCACGGGGAGCCAGAGCCGCATCGCCGAATGCGCGGCCCAGGTCGAGCAGGCGATCGTGAGCGCGCTCGCCCGCCTGGAGGCCGAACGGATAACCCAGGAGCGCCCCCCTCTCGAAATGGTGAAGGATGCCGCCGCAAAGACCCTGCAATGGCTGGAAGCGCACCTGGAGGATCTCGTGCGCTGGCTCGTCGCGGCGGGCACGCGGCTCCTGGGGCTGTCCGGCGGGCGCGAGGCGCAAAGAACCGCGGACCCCGTGAACGTCACCCCACAGGTCGCCCACGATTTGCGGCACGACGTGAACCTCTTCCGCGAGATGCTGGGTCGCACGGAGCGGAGTACCGTCGCCGTGCCTGTCGCCGTGCCGTCGCAGCCGACCGTGACCCGGCCGCCGCGAAAGCCGAGGTCGCGGCACAAGGCGCGCGTGGTGGAGAGCCAGTAAGCCGGGTCATTCGCCATGGTCTTACCCACACTGGATTTGCTCGCCCACAACCTCGTCGCGCTCCTCGTGGCGATGGTGATGTTGCTTCTGCTTTCGCAGCTCCTCGTGACGGGGATTCTGGGCGTTTCGGGTCGGGTCCTGCGCGTGTCGGCGTTCATGAACGTCACGGCGCAGGATCGCGATGCGTTCCGCAAGAGCTTGCGACGCCGGGCGCTGGTTTTGGTGGCTGTCGCGAGCCTCGCGCTCGTGGCCGTCGCGGTGATTGCGAGCGCCCGTGGGACCCGGGCCATGGATCTCGCCCGCGTCGCGCTTTCCCAGCTTCGCGCGCGCGACTTCACGTCGCTCAAGCTGCACCTCTGGATGGCCGCGGGGATCATCGCCGTCGCCATCGTCACCGATATCGTCACCAGGGCCCTGGCCTCGGCCATCGGAAAGGGGCTCTCGCACTGGGAGCGCCTCACGGATCACCAGGAGGCCCTGGTCGAGGTGGTGAAACGTCTTCGCAGCGCGCTCCGTGTCACGATCCTGTGCGCCACCGCGGTCATCGTGGTGGGCGTGCTGGAGGTATCCGAGGGGACGCAGCGGACGATTACCGTGGTAACCTATCTCTCCGCGGCTGTTTCTGTCAGCCGCTTCGTCACGCGCCTCGCGCAGCTCGTGACGGAGGTCTTCTTCATCGCTTCGAGCAGCCTGAGCAAGCTCGAGAGCCCGCTCCGGCACCTCGGACACCTCACGCACCTGAAGGGCGTCACGAAAAAAGTCGCAGACTATCTCGTGTACGTCGGGATGGC
>JANMGF010000866.1:0-1070 GCA_031374535.1 Polyangium sp. (in: bacteria) | reverse complement strand
CTTCCGGATCTGGGGCGGGCTCGTGCGAGGGCCGGCGTTCTCGGTGCTCGAGAACAACACGATGCAAACCGCGGCCTCGGCCGCCGCGGCGATGGCGGGCGCGGGCATGGTGACGGCCGTCCCGGCGCTCATGATCGTCACGAACCGGCGGCTCTCGCTCCTCGAGATCGCCACCTGGCTCGTCTCCGTCACCCTGCTCGGCATCTGCTTCGCGATCCCGCTGAAGCGCCGGATGATCAACCGCGAAAACCTGAAATTCCCGTCAGGAATCGCCGCAGCACAGACGACCCTCGCCCTCCACGGCGAGGGAGAGGGCGGCACGCGAAAAGCTCTGGCCCTGCTCGGGGCAGCAGGGCTCGGGGGGGCGCTCGCCTTCGTGCGCGGGGGCCTGGGGTTCGTCCCGGATACCCTCCCCTTGCTCGGGCTCGGAAAACTCACGCTGGGGCTCGACGTCTCGCTCATGAATCTCGGCTCGGGCGCGCTCATCGGGCTACGGACGACGGCGTGGATGGCCATCGGCGCGACGTTCTGCTGGGCAGGCATGGTCCCGTGGGCCGTGGATCGTGGAATCGTGACGCCAAACCCGGCCGCGCCGAATGTCTACGGCGACGCGATCTCGTTTTGCGTTTGGCCGGGCCTCTCGATGCTCGTCGTGGGTGGGCTCGTGTCGTTCGCGCTGAAGGCGGGGGCGGGGGCGCCGGGGCTGCGATCGTCGCATTCGGTCGGGGAGAAGGCCGCGGGCGAGGGGACACGCGAGGACGTGGAGGTGCCGATGCGCTGGTTCGGCGTGGGCCTCGTCGCGGCGGGGCTCTTCGCGGTCGGCACGCAATGGTTCGTCCTGGGAATGCATCCCGCCACGACGATCCTCGCGATCGTATTCGCCGGGGGCCTGGCGATCGTCGGCACGCGGACGCTGGGGGAGACGGACGTGAATCCCGCCGGCCCGATGGCCATGGTGACGCAGCTCGTGTTCGCCGTGATCGCGCCGGGCAACACGCAGGTGAGCCTGATGGCCGCGGGCGTGACGAACGCGGGCGGGAGCAGCTGCGGCGACATCATGCAGGATCTGA
>JANMGF010000857.1:0-5356 GCA_031374535.1 Polyangium sp. (in: bacteria) | reverse complement strand
GGAAGACGACGCGCGTGACGTCTTCCAGATCCGGATCGTCGTGCCCGAGGAGGAGGGACGCGACATGACCGTCGAATGCGAGAAGGTCGCCCCGCGGAGGTCGCCATGACGACGAAGCGAAGCGCTACGTTGCTCGCGCTGCTCGGGGCCTCCGCCGTGGGTTGCGTCGAGTCCGTCCGCCTCGATCCGCCCGCGCCGGAGAGCGAGCTCGCCGTGGGCGAGAGCCGCGATGTCACCTTGCGTTTCCTCCGGCTGGACGTCGAGAATTTCGCGCAAACGTTCGGCGTGGCGGAGCTCCAGCAGTTGCCGCGGAAGACCCTCGAGGAGACCTGGCTCTTCGATATGGAGCTGCGCCCGCTCGTGGAGAACGCGCTCGAACGTTTCACCCAGCTCCCGACGGAGGAGGCCCGCGCGCTCCCGCAGGCGGCGTGGAACATGTTTTACCTCCTCAACATGACGCCGGAAAACGCGCGGCTCGAGGGCACGGCGCTCGCGCGGCTCACGGCCGTGGGGGAAGCCGTGGGAATCTCGCCGTCGCGGATCCTCGCGGATCTAACGCTTGTCGGGCCAAACGAGCGGATTGCCGATCGGGCGATCGTCACCGATGTCGTGCTCGAACAGGTGATCGGGACACACCCGCGCGCGCGCGTCCGCCGGGGCCCGGTGACGTCGGACCACCCCGAGGGCCTTTATCCCGTGGCCGCGGGATCCATCGCCGTGAGTATGCACGACGTGGCCACGGATTTCTCCTCGCTCTCCGAGCGGTTTGGCCGGGCGCCGCTCGATCCGGCTGCTCCAGAAGGAGCTGCGCACCCCGGGTTTCTCCGGTCCGTGTCCGGCCTCTCGGCCGCCGGCGAGGGGTTTCGCATGACGGTGCGCCTCGACGTCAATGCCTTGCCGTTCCGGGGGATCGATGCCTCGCACGCGAGGGTCGCCAGCGTGAATGCGATCGGCGGGCAGATCAACCGCGCCTTCGATTTCGACGATCCCCGGTGGCTCGAGGTGCAAGGGCTCGAGGAGGACCTCGCGATCCGGGAGATGACGATGACGATCGCCGAGGATCCTGCGTATTTGCCGCCGGGCACGAGCCGGGATCCGCGGCTGCTCGGCAATTCGCCCGTATGGAACGCGGCGCCGTGGGCCGAGGAGCGGGTGCTCGCGGAGACGGGGCGGCGCCTCGCGACGAGGATCCCGCCGCATTGCACGACGTATTCGCCGGCGGGGGAGGCCTCGGATCCCTTCGAGGCCGTGCGCGTGTGTATCGACGGGGAGGGTTGGGTCCAGATCGACGTCGATCCGAGCGTGATCCTCGAGGGCCCCCCGCCCGCGCCATCCTATTACTGGGATCTGCTCCTCGAGGTCTCCCAGGCGCGAATGCACGACGGCGGGCTCGCGGAGGGCGCGGCGGACGTCGTGATGCCCGTGCGGAATGTGCCCGTGGGCGTGCGGACTTCGATGGTCGTCTCGCGCATCCGGGAGAACCTCCAGCGGGATGCATCGGCGCTCCGGGGCGTCGCGGAGGCGCTCACGGCCAGCACGCGGGGCGACGCCGATTTCTTTTATGTGCAGCCCGAGGGCAGCGCCGAGGATTGGCTCTATTTCGTCGCGCCCGAGGACCTCCGCAAGAACGCGGAGGGCGAGCCCGTGCGCGCGTATGCCTACACGAATCCAGGGTTCTTCGCCGATTCCGGGCTCACGGAGAAGGCCTCTTCGCGTGTCGAGAGCGACGGGGACACGGTGCACGAAAAGGTCCGGGTCGAGCCCGGGGACCGGCTCTACGTGCAGGACGCCGAGGGGCGCGTCTTCGAGATCGTGGCGGGAGAAAAACCGAGCCTGCACCGGATCACGCTCGTCGTGACGCGCGCGTCGTGAATCGATCGAGGGGGGAGAGCACCATGTCACGTCCGTCGCGTTTTGCATCCGTGCCCTTCGTCCTTGGCTCGCTCGTCGTGCCCTCGATGGCGGGCGCTTCGGGGCTCGACGCGCCGCTCGTCGGCAGCGGTCAGTCGGGGCCGACGATATCGGATGGCGCTGCGATTCACTGGAATCCCGGGGCCCTCGGCGAGATCGAATCGCCGGAGCTCTTCGGCGGCGCGGGGCTCGTCGCGGGGCGGGTCGGTTACCGCCGCGAGCGAAGGGGCACCTACCAGACGCCCGATACCTTGCGCCTGCGCGGGCCCATGGCGCCCGTCGATACGGATCCGGGCAAACGTGGCTTTTCCGAGGAGGTCGTGGCGAGGCCCCTCGCGCCGACGGGGGATCTGTTTTTCGTGATGCCCGTGGCACAGCGGCGGCTCGTGCTTGGGCTCGGGGCTTATGTGCCCTACGCGGCCGCGCTCGATTTTCCGCAAAACGGCCCGCAGGCGTGGCAGCTCCGGCAGGCCTTCATCGTGGCCACGCACGTGACGGCGAGCGCGGCCGTGCGTGTCCTGCCAACCCTCTCGGTCGGCGCAGGCGTCTCGTATGTCGGGGGGCTCGCGAGCCTCACGAAGAAACAAGATTTCGCGGAGCTGCCGGAGTTCCAGCGGGCCTTCGCGGAGCCGCCGATCGGCCAGCCGAACGAGTTCGGCCCGAATGCGCCGAGCCACGTGCGCGAGCTCGACGTGCTCTCCCGGCCGATCTCGATCACGAATGCCCTGAGCCACGGGATCTCGTTCAACGCCGGTTTGCTTTATCGGCCCACCGAGGACGTTCGCCTGGCCCTCGCGTACCAGCACGGCGCGCAGATGCGGTACCGGGGGCGCTTCGCGCTCGACATGAACGATCCGTTCTTCACGCAGGACCTCGCCGCGCAGGGGCTCCGATATCCGCCGCTCGTCGAGGGAGACGCCGAGCTCGCCTTCCGGCTCCCGAAACGGTTCACGGCGGGCGCGGCGTATCAGGCCACGAGCTGGTTTCGCGTGGATGGGTTCGTCCAGTACGTGACGTATTCGGACGTGGATTCGTTCGTCGTGACAACCCGTTCGCCCGCGCTCGCGCAGCCGAAGCTCGGGATCGGGCCTTCGGTGCGGGCGGTCTTACCCCGGGCGTGGAACGACACGGTATGGGTGGAGGCGAATGGGCGGGTGGCGCTCTCGCGGCTCTTCACGATGTCGGCGACCGTCGGGTATCAATCTCCGGCGTCGCCGGACGGGACGATCGACGTGGGCTCACCGGATGGGCACAGGTTCGTGGGTGGGCTCGGAGCGGTCGTTCGCGCGGCGCGCTGGCTCGATCTGCATGCCGACGCGCGGGCGCAGGGGATCCTGCCGAGGACGGTGACGACCTCGCGGAACGACGTCGGCAATGGGAGGTACACGATGGCGGTCGGGTACCTCGGCGGGCACGCGAAGGCTCGTTTCTAGACCTCGATGGGATGCCCTTCGCGGCCGGGCCGCGCGGCCCTGAGCCTGCCACACATCCCCGAAAACCGATTCGTGTCAAGCGCGAACCAAAAAACGCGTCGTGATCCGGGCGGGCGCACGTCGGTCTTGTGGATTGCGAGGGGCCATGGTGAGATGGAACCATGACCCCATCTCCATCACGTCCTCCATCTCGCCATGCCTCTCGTTTGGTGCTTCGGGCCGGGCAGATCGGCCAGCTATCCCTCGCGCTCTTCGCCCTCGCCGCTTGCGGGGGTGCGACCGAGCAGCCGGCCGAAGCTCTCGCCGCGGAGGCGCAGGCGGTCGTCTCTGCCCCCATCCGCCTCCCTTATGGCTCCGATCCGAGCCAGTTCGGCGAGCTGCGTGTCCCTTCGGGGCCCGGTCCGCACCCCGTCGTGGTGATCCTCCACGGAGGCTGCTGGCTCGACCTCTTTGGCCTCGATCTCATGGATACGATGAGCGAGGACCTCACGAACGAGGGGCTCGCTACCTGGAACATCGAATACCGGAGGATCTCGCTCGGCAGCACCGCGCCCGGATATCCCGATATGTTCCTCGACGTGGGCGCGGCCATTGACGAGCTCCGCGCGCTCGCCCCCGTGTACGATCTGGATCTCGACCGGGTCGCGACCGTCGGCCATTCCGCCGGCGGTCACCTCGCCGCCTGGGCAGCGGCGCGCCCCAATCTCCCCACGACGAGCGTGATCCGCGGCTCGGATCCGCTTCCTTTGTATGGCGCCGTCTCCCTCGCCGGCGTCCTCGACCTCGCGCAGTCCCTTGAGCTCGATATTTGCGTCGATCTCGCCGGACAGCTCCTCGGAGGCACGCCGGCCGAGGTCCCGGAGCGTTACGCCGAGACGTCCCCCGCCCAGCTCACACCCATCGGCGTGCGCCAGGTGCTCGTCCACGGTACGGCCGACACCATTGTTCCCCTTGTGGTAAGCGAGAACTATCGCGACGGCGCACAGGGCACGGGGGACAAAATCTCGTTGAAAAAAATCCAGAATGGCGACCATTTCGATGTGATTTATCCCTCATCGACCAAGTGGCCGCAGGTTCGCGAGCGAATCCTCGGTTTATTCGAAGAGTGAAAACGTAGCACCCATAACGCGGCCCCCGCATTTGTGTCCTCGACCTCGTGGTAGCGGTGTAGACCGGGTGAGGAATACACATCGGCCGTCTCCGGAGTCATCGGCAGGACGGATCGGCTACCGGTGGGACGAAAATCCGTGATACGACGCGGGCTGCATGCAGCCTCAGCACCCCGAAGCGCCGGCACTTCCCCTCGAGCCCTGGCTCCGAGCCGCGATCACCGCGGCAGACGCACTCGCGAAGCTCCACCAGAGCGGGATCATCCATCAGAGCATCCGGCCGCAGACGATGCGGATCGATTCCGGGGGGAATGGTGTCCAGCTCACGGGCGCGGAAGTAGACGAGCTTACCCCGTCGATGGTGCTCACTTTGTCGCTCGATGCGTTGCCGTACATCGCGCCCGAGCAGACGGGGCGGATCGACGCTGCAATCGACCACCGCGTCGACCTTTATTCGCTCGGCGTCGTGCTCTACGAGCTTCGCGCGGGGACCTTGCCATTCCAGGCGCTTGATGCCGTGGGCTGGGTGCATTGCCACGTCGCGCGTGCCCCCCGGCCGCTCGTGGAGGCCGCGCCAGGGACGCCGGTGATCCTCTCGGAGATCATCATGCGCCTGCTCGCCAAGTCCCCGGACGAGCGATACCAGAGCGCCCGCGGCCTCGCGCACGACCTGCAAAGGTGCCTCTCGGAGGTCTCGGCGCATGGTCACGTCGAGCCATTCCCGCTCGGCGCGCGGGACGTCTGGGACAAGCTCCGCTCCTCCGTGCGAATGTATGGCCGGCGCGCCGAGCTCGCGTCGCTCCACGAGACCCTCGAGCGCGTCCGGGAGACGGGGCTCCGCGAGGTGGTGGTCGTCGAGGGACCCTCCGGTATCGGCAAAACGGCGCGCCTGCGAGAGCTCCA
>JANMGF010000937.1:0-6101 GCA_031374535.1 Polyangium sp. (in: bacteria) | reverse complement strand
CGTGACCCTCCTCGTGACCCTCCTCGTGACCCTCCTCGTGACCCTCCTCGTGACCCTCCTCGTGACCCTCGGCGCCGCGAACTTTCGTTTGTCCCCGGAGTTCGGTTGTGGCATCGTCCCATCATGCCCAGACGAACCACTCCCTCACCTGCCGCAGCCAAGGTTGGCTCGCGGATCCGCGCACTTCGCCTCGAGCGGGGTCTGTCCCTCCAGCACGTTGCCGACGTGGGACAACTCTCGAAGGGCCACCTCTCGAGCATCGAGCACGGGCTCGCGGCGATCACGATCGAGACGCTCGTGCGCATCGCGACGGGGCTCGATTTATTGCCCATGGATATCCTCACGTTCCCGGAGGACGACGAGCGCGGACGGATCGCCGATCTCATCCGTAGCAAGTTTCCCAAGAAGGAGCTGCCGAAGTTGCGGCGCGAGATCACGGCGCGCGCTTCGGGCAAGAGCTGAGGTTCCCGGGGGGGGCCACGTGAACTCCGCGCTCACGGGTGCCGTGGGCGCGGAGGCGCGTGCTCGTCGAGATCCGGTACGCCACGCTCGCCGTCGAACCCTCTTGCCTCCGCGCCACGAAGCTCGTAGATGGGCGCCACCTTGGGTGCTCTCCGCGGTAGCCTCACGTTCTCGCGCTTCTACGTCACCGGTGATATCCCCGACGATGTCCCCGGCACGACGTTGAAGCGCATCCGTGCCAACGCTTTCCAGCCTCTCTCGCCCGACGACGAGAAAAACGAGGGCTTCGGCTGGGCCAGCATCGAGGACCCGTTCGACACGGACCTCGATCACGAAAAGGTGTTTTACAACGAGTACGTCTGCCTCGGTTTGCGCCTCGATCGCTGGGTCGTCCCCGGGCCGCTTTTGAAGGCCCACCTGCGCGACGCCGAGCAAGCGCTGCTCGCCAAGAGGGGGCTCGAGCGCCTCGGTCGGCAGGCCAAGACCGAATTGAAGACGATGGTCGTGCGCAAGCTTCGGCGCCAGCTCGTGCCTTCGCTCAAGAGTTACGACGTCGTGTGGAACCTGCGCACGAACATTCTCCACCTTTATAGCCAGTCCGAGCGTATCTCGACGCTGCTCGACGACCTCTTCAAGCGGACCTTCAAGGTCGATCTGGTGCCCGAGAGCCCCGGCACGGCCGCCGATCGCCTGGGTCTCGATGCCAAGGAGGCGCGGGCCTTTGCCGGGCTCGAGCCGATGACGCTGGCCCGATTGGAAGAGGAGGCGCGCTGATGGATCTCCTGGATCTCGTCGAGGGGCGCCGCTTCATGGGGCGCGAATTCGTGGTCTGGCTCTGGTTCGAGAGCGAGATGCAGGAGACGAACCTGCATCCGACGGGCGCCGATCCGCTCTCGATGTGGCTGGAAGCGCAGATCACGCTGGTGCTCGAGAAGGAAGAGAGCCGGCTCAAGGGGGCGATTCCGGCCTCGTCGCCCGAGGCGAAGGAGGCGCTGCGGCAGGGCAAGCTCCCGAAAGAGGCGAAGATGCGCCTCGTGCGCGGGGATCGCGAGTATGCCTGGACGCTCAAGGCCGACTCGCTATGGCTCTCGGGCCTCAAATTGCCCACGCAGCTCAAGAAAAACGACGAAAAACACGAGGTCTTTTACGAGCGCATGATGCTCCTGGAGGACCTCGAAACGTCGTTATCGGCGCTCTTCGCGGATTTCGTGCGCCTGCGCCTCGCGGAGCCGTGGGACGACGACGTGGTGCCCATGATGCAGCGATGGGCGCACGGCGAGAAGGTGGACGCGGAAAGGTACCTCGCGACGAAGCGTGGGATCCTCGGGGATAAGCGGAAACGAAAGCGGTAGCGGAGGAAAAAGCATGAATCATCGTGGATGGTGGGGTCGGTGGATTCCGCTCGTTTTGGCCGGCATGGCCGCCGCGCTCACGGCTTCCGGATGCTCCGAGGACCCGTCCTCGGAGAACACGGGCGGCGCAGGCGGGACCGGCGCTGGAGGCAATGGCGGCGCGGGCGGCGGCGGCACGGGCGGCGGCGGCACGGGCGGCGGCGGCACGGGCGGCGGCGGTATGGGCGGCGGCGGTATGGGCGGCGGCGGTATGGGCGGCGGCGGCGGGGGCTTTCCGGAGCGCATGTCGGCGCGCATGTTCCTGTCCGGGCACAGCCTCACGGACAATCCCTTGCCGGACCACGTCCTGACGATCGCCGCGAGCCTCGGGAAGGATTTCAATTTCAACGAGCAGATCGGGATCGGCTCGCCCATGCGGGCGAGGACCAAGGGCGCGAGCTGGGACGCGCCGGACTGGCCCGGATATAGCAAAGGCAAGAATCGCGACGGCGTTGACATGAACGTGATCGAGGAGCTCCTGGCCCCGAAGACCCTCGGGCCCGGCGAGCTCTACGATACGCTCGTGATCACGGAGCGGCACGATATCCTGGACACGATCCCCTGGGAGGACACGTTCGGCTTCCTGCGCCATTACCACGACCGCCTGATCGACGGAAACCCGGCCGGACATACGCTCTTCTACCATAGCTGGCTCGACCTCGACAAGAATGCCCCCCAGGAATGGATCGACCACGAGAAGAGCGCGCTTTACGCGTGGGAGTGCGTGGCGACCAAGGTGAACCTCTCGCTTTCGGCGGAGGGGCGCTCGGATCGCGTGGAGACGTTGCCCGCGGGCGCGGCGCTCGTCGATCTGGTGGAGCGAATCCTGAAGGACGAGGTGAAAGGCATCACCGGCACGACGCCGCAGAAGCTCGACATGATCTTCAGCGACAACGTGCACACGACGTCGCTCGGCATGTATTACCTCGGGCTGGTCACGTACGCGTCGATCTTCCGCGGCTCGCCGGTAGGCGCGGCCGTCCCCGCGGGGGTCTCCGCCGAGCCGGCCACCGACATGCAGAAGATCGCGTGGGACTTCGTGAGCGCTTATTATGGGCAGCCGGCGCCGGGTGAACACACGATGGAGGAATGCCGGAGCCACATCTCGCAGAACGTCTGCGCTTCGTTCTGGACCTTGCGGAACACGCCGGACAAGATCGGGTCCTGCCAGTCGAACTACGCGAACGCGAGCTCCGCGCAGAACCCCTTCCGCTGGCCGGATCCGCAGATGATGCTCTGGCCGGATCCGTAGGGCACACTTCTCAAGAAAAACCACGCAAAGGCAGGTCCGGGCGCTCGAGCCAGTTGTCTTCGGGGTAATACGCGTCCCCCTCGACGACGTGCACCGTATACGCGTGCCGCGAGCGCGCTGAGCGGTTCTCCGCGCTGCGGTGGGGCAAAAGGCCATGCAGCACGATCAACGTGCCGGCCGGGACCTCCAGGGGAATGGCGCCGTCCTCGACGATCGGCGTCGGATCCAGGACCTCGAAACGCGTGCCGCCATGCCCATCCCGTAAAAAGCGTTTTTTGAGCCCCTGCCGGTGTCCCCCGGGCACCGCCCACATGCAGCCATTCTCGATCGTCGCGTCCTCCAGCGCGAACCACAGGCCGGTGACGGTGACGGGTTCGGTGTAGAGGAACGTGGCGTCCTGGTGGCAGACCACTTCGCCGCCGATGTGGGGCTGCTTGAAGATGTACATTGACTGGATCAAGACCGGCCGCAAAAGGCCGAGCTCGGCGGTCAGCGCGGCGAGCTCGGGGGTGCGCGAGAATCGATCGAAGACCGGGTCGAGGTCGTGCAGCGCATGGCCGATCTTGTTGAGGGCGCGATCCTTGGGCACACGCAAGCGGCCATCCGGGCCGAGCGCGCCTTCCTCGAGGAAAAAACGAATCTCGCCGCCGGACGCGAGGAAATACGCGTCGGCGGTGCGTGTTTGTTCGTGGGTGCTGAACACAGAGCAGAGCGCTTCGGGGTCGAAGGCGGTGACCCGGGCGTCGACGCGGCGCTGGAGGGCGCGGCAATCTTCGACCGGGACGAAGTTGGGCAGGAGGAGGAAGCCGTCGCGCAGGTAGGCATCGCGGCGTTCGGATGGGGCGAAAGACCGGGGCATGACGAGATTCTGGTAGCCCCGGAGGGCCCGGCTGTCCAACGCCGCGGGGTCTTCTTCGGCTCCCGCCGGGCAGTCGGTGTGGACGCGCCCATTGCGCGCAGCCAGGCGAGCCTTAAACTCCCGTCGAAGCGCCGGCGCAAAGCTTCGTGGAAGCGGCGCCCGCCGAAAGGGCCCAAGCCCGGTCGTCGCCCTTCACGGCCGCGCCGGGTTTCTTCGTCGAAGATCGCTGGCTCCTGCATTGCGCGCTCCTCTGCTGAATCCGACGGCGGACCTCGTGTTTCCGTCCGCGTCTTCAGCCAGGAGAATGCCATGCCGTCGGTCGACAGCCCTCGCAGGAGGGCATGGCGACGCTTCGTTCGTCGCTTGTTCCATTCGTTTCGTTCCATGGGTCGGATTGCCCTCGTGCTCGGGGCCGGCATGTTCCCCGGTATGCCACCCCCGCCGCCGCCTCCGCCGCCGCCGATCGAGGAGCAGGCTGCGGGGGGAAAGAAGCTCGCGGAGCTGTAGACCTCGGATGACGGCATAACGACGGATCACGCCGCCCGCGATTCTGTGCTACCTGAGCCCCATGCTCCTCACCCGCGCCGAGTCCAGCTCCTTCCGCGAGACCTCGCTCCACGCAGACGTGATGCGCTTCGTGCGCGCTCTCGACGCTCGCCGCGATCCGCGCCTCCACGTCACGACCTTCGGCGCGTCCCCCGGCGGCCGCGAGCTTCCCCTCTTGATCCTGTCCAAAGACCGCGTCCGCACGCCCGAAGACGCGCGCCTCCGCGATCGTCCCGTGGTCCTCATGCTCGACGGCATCCATCCCGGGGAGGTCGAAGGCAAGGAGGCGAGCCTCGCGCTCGTGCGTGATCTCCTCGACGGCCGCCATCCCGATTGGCTCGATACGATCACGCTGCTCGTCGTCCCGCTCTTCAACCCGGACGGCAATGACGCGCTCGACCCGGCCCATCGCCGCCTCGATTTGAAGAAGCTCACCGGCCAGCCCGGCCCCGTCGTCGGGACACGCACCCAGAGCCAGGGGATCAACCTGAACCGCGATTACATGCGCCAGGCCGCGCTCGAAATGCGTCTTTTGCAGCAAAACGTCTGCATCCCGTGGGCGCCCGACCTCACCATCGACAACCACGCGACGAACGGATCGGTGCACCGCTTTCACATGACCGTCGACGTGCCGCACACCGTCGAGTCCGGCCGGCGCGAGCCCATCACGTTCATGCGCGAAAGGCTCGTCCCGGAGGTCATGGCGGCCGTGCGCGCGCGTGGCTTCGAGAGCGGCTGGTATGGCAATTTCGTCGAGGACGAGCGGGTGCTCGACGCGGGCGGCGACGTCGATCCGGACGCGGGCGTGGGTCTCGGCTGGATGACGTACCCGCACCACCCGCGCTTCGGTTCGAACTATCGAGGCCTCACGAACCGGCTCGATCTGTTGCTCGAATGTTACAGCTACCTGCCTTTCGAGGAGCGCGTGCGGACCGCGACGGCATGGCAAATCGAGACGCTCTCCTGGGCCGCCCGGCATCCCGACGCCATTCGCGAGGTCGTCGCGTCGAGCGCCACGCCGCCGGATCGTATTGCGGTCCGTTATCGCCTCGACCGCGCCGATTCCCCGGTCGATATCTTGACGTGTTCACCCCGCACGCTTTCCGGCGAGCCTGTCACGATGTGTCTGCCGTATCTGGGACGTTTCGTGGGCACCGTCGTCGTCGAGAGGCCCCGCGCGTATCTCGTGCCGCCTGCGATGGCCGAGCACCTGCGCCGCCACGGCCTGCGCGTCGATGCCGCGGAGGGCGTGCACGACGTCGAGGTGGCGCGCGTGACGTCGCTCGGTACGGAAGGGGGGCGCGGCATCCTGGAAGCTGCCGTCGTCGGCGAGGTCGCGGTCGATTGGCGCAGCGATCGGCGAGCCGTGCCCGAGGGATGGTCGCGCGTCGATACGGATCAGCCGCTCGGCGCGATCGCGGTGTATCTGTGCGAGCCCGAGAGTGATGACGGCGCGGTGGAGAATGGGCTCGCGCCGGTGCCCGCGGTCGGGGACGAGCATGCGGCTTGGCGGGTGCGCTGACGGAATTCACGCGCGACGAGGCTCCTTGTCTCCCTCAACGAAGCCCGGCTCGGTCCCGCGGCGCCGCCG
>JANMGF010000834.1:0-9719 GCA_031374535.1 Polyangium sp. (in: bacteria) | reverse complement strand
GGCGCCGGCGGCGTTGTCGTCGAGACCGATTGCGTGGCCGACATGGGGCCGCCCGAGGTGGCAAAGGTGGGTTTGCCCGGGAAGTTACGCCTCATCGGGTGTGTGGTCACCCCGGACAAGGCATTCGCGGGCGAGGTGCTCATCGAGAGCGATACGTTGACGTGCGTGGGCCCGTCGTGCGCGGATGAGCCCGGCGCGGCGGACGCGACGGTCGTCAAGACGCACGGGGTCATCCTGCCGGGGATGATCGACACGCACAACCACATCCTTTTCGATATCTTCGACGAATCAGACTGGAGCCCCTCGAAGACGTACGGAAACCACAACCAGTGGACGGCCGAGGCGCGTTACGGGGCGTTGGTGGACGCGAAGCAATACCTGAACGGCGAGGGGACGCCGAACCTCGACCCGGGCTTCGGCTGCGAGATGAACAAGTACGGGGAGATGAAGGGCCTCGTCGCGGGGACGACGAGCATCGCGGGCGCGGCAAACCCGATCGACAAGACGTGTTATGGCTCGCTCGCCCGGACGATCGATCAGAAGGCGAACGATTTCGACGCGGACAAGGTGCAGGTCTCGACGTTGTTCCCGCCTTCGAGCGGCGATGCGGTGTGTAATAACTTCGTCGTGGACAAGACGGACGCGTACGTCATTCATTGCGGCGAGGGCGTGGACGAGACGGCGAGAAAAGAGTTCGACACGCTCGGCACGGTCACGACGCCGGACGGGTGTCTGCTCGCGCCGGAGACGACGATCGTGCACGGGACGGCCTTCGGGGAGGCGGAGCTCGGGGTGATGGCGGATCGGGGCATGAGCCTCGTGTGGTCGCCGCGTTCGAACGTGTTTCTTTATGGCGGAGGGACGGACTTCACGAAGACGACGAAAGTGCCGCTCGCGCTTTCGCTCGGGATCAATGTCGCGCTCGCGCCGGATTGGTCGCTCGGGGGCAGCCAGAACCTGCTCGATGAGCTGCGTTTCGCCGACAAGGTGGACAACGAGGCGTTCGGGGACATCCTCTCGCCGGCGATGCTCGTCCGCATGGTGACGGTGAACGCGGCGAAGGCGCTGGGGCTCTCGGACGTGCTGGGGTCGCTGGAGGTGGGGAAAAAGGCGGACGTGACGGTCATCGCGGGGGACGCGAGCGTGCCGTTCGATACGGTGCTCGCGGCGACGCCGAAAGAGGTCTCGCTCGTCGTGGTGAATGGCGTACCGCTTTATGGGGACGCGGCGCTCGTGGCGCTCGGGCCGGCGGCGCCGGGCTGCGAAGCGATGGAAATTTGCGGGGCGTCGAAGTTCGTGTGTGTGGCCGAGCCGGGCGGCACGACGACGAACAAATTCGGGCAAACGTGGTCCGAGATCACCCAGGTCCTCTCGTCGGAGCTCGCGACCTACGACGCGATGAACATGACGGAGTGGGATTTCATGCCGCTCGCGCCCGTCGTGAAGTGCCCGTGAATCGCTAGAAGAAGCGGTTCGTCGGGACAATCGACTCGTTCAGGCCGATTTGCGGAAGACGAGCGAGTGGTTGTTCGCGGGCATGGGCACGGTCTCTTCGTGCACGAAGCCCGATTGCTGGGCGAGGCGGCCGAGGTCGTCGAGATCACGCACGCCGTAGGAAGGGTCCTGGGCCTTGAGCCAGGCGTCGAAGGTCTCGTTGCTCGGGGCCGTGACGGCGCCGGAGAATCGATAAGGGCCGTAGAGAAAAAGCACGCCGCCGGGAGGGAGGATACGCGCGGCGCCGCGGAAGAGGCCCTCGCACGCGCGGAAGGGGGCGATGTGGATCATGTTGATGGCGAGGACAGCGTCGGCGCTCGTGACGGGCCACGTCTCCTCGGAGGCGTCGAGCCGCAGCGGGCGAAGGAAGTTCGAGAGGTCGAGCTCCGCGCGGTACGCTTCGATGCTGACGAGGGCGGCGGGTTCGGGGTCGGTCGGCTGGAAGGTGACGCCGGACAGGTGGGCCGCGAAGTGCGCGGCGTGCTGGCCGGAACCACTCGCGATTTCGAGAACAAAGGCGCGGTCCGGGAGGACGCGGCGGAGGACGTCCAGGATGGGACCGCGATTTCTCTCGGTTGCGGGGGCGTGTCGCTTCATGAGGTCCTCTGCGTGGTGTATCCTCGAGCGCGTGGAGCTTAGCAAGATGCGCGCGTGGAAAGCAAAACGAGCTTTGTGGATCGTGGCCCTCGGTGCGTCGAACGCCGGGTGCCAGATCGTGGGTGGGCTTCACGGCGAGCTCTCCTTCAACGACGACGCAGGCAGCCTGCCGCCCCGGGATGCGCTCGTGTGGGAGGCGCGGGATCCTGGGGCGGTGCTCGTGTACACGTTGCCCGATTGGCTCGGGCATCGCAGCAAGAATGAAACGCGCACGTCGCAGATCGGTCCTGGAATGCTGCGGCTCGGATACCTGGAGCACGAGGCGCGGCCGCGAAACGTGGGGATGGGCTGGGGGCTCGCGATGGAGACGACGCGGACGAACCTGCTCCCGAATGGCAATTGGATGGGGGCTGGCTGGGTGACGCCCAATGCGTCGATGATGGTCCTCCCCGGCGGGCCGGCTCCCGCGGAGGGGGCGGAGGGGGTCATGGTATACTCCAAGGGGAGCCAGTCATCACCCTTTGTCGCCCTGCAGTCGGGCGATATCGCGTCGGCCTGGCTGATGGGCGTGCAGGGAGAGGCGCCGTTCGGGCATCTCGCGTATGGCAATGCATTCGCGACAGTGGACGACGTCGACGGAGGTTTTCACCGGTACGAGGTGCTCCGTTTGGTCGCGGATGCGGAGCCGGCTCTTCGTCTGTCCACGGAGGCGACCGCAGCGGGGCCGGCCATCACGAACGAGACGGCGATGGTGGTGTACGGGGCGCAGGTGGAGGAGGGCGCGTATCCCTCGAGCTACATTCCCACGACAGCGGGGGCGGTCACGCGCGAGGCCGATCGTATGTTCGTGGAGATGGAGATGTTCGCCCCCTCGAATTATTTCGACGTGACGATTCGTTATGCGCCGCATTACGCGCAAAATGAGCAGCGCTTCGATCACGATCTCCTTGCCCTGGAGGACGATAACGTATTTTTTCGGATGAAGCCGGGGGGCACGTTGCTGCTCTTCCAGGTCGGCTCGCAGGACAATGTCCGGATCGACGGGCTCGACTGGGCGCGGGAGCAGGAGCTCGAGGTGCGGGTGCAATACTTGCCGAATCGACGGACGATCTGGATCTCGGGCGCGACGAAGGGGGACGGGTCGGCGGCGAAGAGCGGGCCGGTGGAGCCCGTGGGGAAGGATGCGACGGTGTGGATTCTGGGGGATAACGATGGTCCGCAGGAGAGCGTGGATCTGAGGTATATCGAGATTCGATAGGTCAGCGCAGGTAGAGCCAGATCCAGCTCGCCCCGCCGAAGAGGACGCCCGTCCCGAGGATCAGGCCGAATCCGCCGAAGAAGATCCATTGCCCGCGTTTGCGCCCCTGCGCGAGCCCCCACGCGATCGCGAAGAGGTGCGACAGGACGAACACCACGCCCGCAGGCCAGGCGACGAGGCGGACGACGGCCTGGCCCATGGCCTCGGGGTCGGATTCGAGCTCGGCGAGACGCGGGAAATGCAGGTGGATCGTGAGCGGCATCGAAGCGATGGCCCACACGAACGCGAGGGGATATCCGAAGAAGTGGCCGACGGCGAGGCGCTCGATGAAGAGGCGAAGGCGGCCGCGCGGCGGGGAGGGCGGGTTCACCGGGCGACGGGGAGTTTTCTGTAACGCGCGAGGAGGGCGGCCTGGCGGTTCGCGAGGTCGACCTTTTTGCCACGAATGACGACGGCGAGCGGGCGCGTGGCGATCTCCAGGGGATCACCGGACCAGACGACGAGATTGGCGACCTTGCCCGGGGCAAGGGTCCCGTATCTGGCGCCGAGGCCGAGGGCTTCGGCAGGGGCGCGTGTGATTGCGGCGATGGCCGCTGCGTGCGGCAATCCAGCGCGGACGGCGTTGCCGGCGAGCTGGCGGAGCTTGCGGGCATTGTGGGTGTCGCCCGTGGTGATGACGACGGGAACGCCGGCGGCGTGGAGGAGGGCGGCGTTGTCGTCACGCGTGCCGAGGGTATCGAAGCTCGAAGGGCCGGGTTCGAGGGGATTGACCAGGACCGGGACCTTGGATTCGGCGAGGCGAGGCGCGACCTTCCACGCCTCGGCGCCGCCCGCAATGACCGGGCGGAGGCCGAACTCCTTGGCGAGGGCGACCGCGGCGAGGACGTCGGAGGCGCGATCGACGTGGAAAACGACGGGGATCTTGCCGGCGAGCGCGTCGGCGAGGGCCTCGAGGTCGAGACGGCTGGCCGCGAAGGGGCGGCTCTGGTTGCGTTCCCAGGACGCGCGGTTTTTCACGAAGGTGCGGGCGTCGTCGAAGACCTCGCGGGCGAGGAGCAATGCAGCGGCCGGGCCGCCACGGTCGCCATTGAGGCTGCCGTCGAGGTGGACGTGCAGCGCGAGGGGGCCGGCTGCGAGGGCCGATTCGCGTGTCGGGCCGTCGAGGTCGGCCCAGGCGGATTGTCCGGAAAAAAGGCCACCCGCAGGGACGATTCCCGCGGAGGTGACGCCCTCGGCGCGCGTGATGCCGATGATGGTGGAAGCGGGGTTGTAGCCGTCGGCGGCGCGGAAGGCCGCGCGGATGGGGTCTTTTCCGCCGTGGTCGTCGTCGTGCGTGGAGCCTTCGAGCGAGACCTCGACGAGGCCAATGGCCGTGAGCGCGTCGACGAAGCCAGGCGTGACGATGGCGCCTTTTGCGTCGATCGTGACCGTACCCGCCGGGACGGGGAGGCCCTTGCCGATCTTTTGCACGAGGCCCTTGTCGAGGAAGATCGTCGCGTCCTCGAGGACCTCGCCCGTGCCCGTGTGGACACGCCCGCCCACGATGGCGAGGGGCGCGGCGGCGACGGGGTCCGTTTCAGCGGTTTTCGCGGGCGCGGCAGGGGCCGGCGCGGGGCGGGCGGGCTGCGCCGAGGCCGGTGTCGCGAGGAACAGACCGGCCACGACGAACAGGGACGAGACAAACGTATTTCGCATGGATCGGGTGTTCGTCACGGCGTACCTCCGGGGAGAATCGCGCTGGGTCGGCCGGTCTCCTGGCCGAGCTCGAAATCGCTCCAGGGCGGGCGTTTGTTTGCTTTCTGGTAGACGGTGGCGCCGTCGATCCAGACCTCCTCGGCCGCGGCATACACGGAGAAGGGATGGCGATCCCAGAGGACGATGTCCGCGTCCTTGCCGACCTCGAGCGTGCCGACACGTTTCTCGATGCCGAGCGCCCAGGCAGGGTTGTACGTGAGCCAGCGAATGGCGTCCTCGTCCGTGAGAGGCATTCCGGCGCGCCGGCCGCTGGCGAGGGCTTTGCTCGCCTCCTGGTTCATGCGCTGAATGCCTTCCGGCGAATCGGTGTGCACGATCGGCATGGCGCCCGATTCCTGGAGGAGCGCGAGGTTCTCGGGAATGCCGTCGTACGCCTCCATCTTGAATCCCCACCAGTCCGCCCAGGTGGAGACGGAGACGCGCTTCTGGGCGAGGATGTCGCGAATCTTGTAGGCCTCGAGCGCGTGGTGGAAGCTCCGCACCTCGAAGCCGACCTCGTCGGCGAGCGCGAGCATGGCGAGCATGTCGTCGGCGCGATAACAATGCACGTGGACGAGGACGCTGCCGCGCATGGCGCCAATGAGCGTCTCCTTGGCGGGGTCACGCGCGGGCGGGGCTCCAGGGTCGCTCGGCTTCGGGGCGTCGAGGGGTTTGTCCCAGCCTTTTTGCCAGTCGGCGCAAGCGGGGAAATAAGGGTCGCTCGCGCATTGGGCCCGCTGCTTCTTGCGGGTGAGGGACTCGGCCTCGTAGGCGGCGCGTTTTTTCTGGTCCTCGGCGAGGCGGTTTTTCTCGGTGGTGCGGAATCGCTGCCAGTCTTCTTCGAGCCTCTTCGCGTCGAGAAAAGCCTTGCGTTGCATGGCGAGGTTGCCCATGCGTGTGCCCGGGGCCGCGTGACGGTTTGCGCCGTAGGTGCGCTTGGGGTTCTCGCCGCAGGCCATTTTGAGGCCGTCGGGGGCGCCGGGGAAATGCATCTGCCGCGGGGAAAGGGCAGGGCGGAGCTTCAGCGTGACGGCGCGGCCGCCGACGAGGTTGGCCGAGCCAGGGAGGATCTGGAGCGTGGTGACGCCACCGGCGACCGCGCGCTCCACCGATGGATCCTGGGGCCAGAAGGCGTCGACGGTCTGCACTTCGGGCGTGACGGGGGAGCTCGCTTCGTTGCCGTCGAGGTGCGCTTCGGTGCCCGGCATGGGGTAGACGCCGAGATGCGAGTGGGTGTCGATGATGCCAGGCGTGACGAATTTGCCCGCGGCGTCGAGGACCCGCGCGCCCTCGGGAGGCGTGATGTCTCCCTCGGAGACCGCGGTGATCTTGCCGCGTTCGAGGAGAATGCTGCCACGCGTGATCGACTTGCCCGTGGCAAGCCAGAGGGTCGCGTTGCGGACGAGGACCGCGGGGGCCGCGGCGACGGGCGTTTCAAGTCCGGCAGCCGTGGAAAGGCGGGCTTCCCAGGGCAAGGGGACGTCGGGCGGAGGCGCCGCGGCCTTTTCGGGCGAGGCGGGAGGCACCGGCGGCGAGGAAGAAACGCAGGCAGGCAGAGCGACGAGCAGCGGCGAGAGGAGCCGTAACACGCGGCGGGAAAACATCGTTCAGGACGGTATCACACCCGGACGAACGTGAGGGCACACGCGTGCTCGGGCTCGATGCGGGATCACGCCACGGGGGCGTTCTCCAGCGGCAGGGCAGGGCGTCGCGCCACGATGAGCACGTTGGAGAAGGGCGTGGAGCCCCAGGCGGGGACGATCTCGCAGCGGAAGCCGCGCGCCTCGAGCGAGGACGCGATGTCACGCGCGGGCCGGAAGCGGACACGTTCGCCGCGGTTGAACCGTACGGCGGTGAAGAGTTTTTCCTCGAGCAAGGTGGCGAAGCTGCGCCACCCGCGCTCGGTGTCGGCCTCGCGCACGAGCAAGCGTCCGCCGGGCTTCACGTGATCGGCGGCGTTGCGGAGGATCGCGTCCTGCTCTTCGATCGTGAAGTAGTGGAGGAGGTCGATGAGAAGAACGGTGTCGGAAGGCGTGGCCTCGAAGCGACGCGCATCCTCGCGCGCGAACGTGGCGGGCACGGGCGCGCGGCCGTCGGGGCGGGTGGCTGCGGCGCGACGAGCCGCGTCGATCTTGGTCTCGTCCCAGTCGAGCCCGTGTGCGGAGGTGGCGCGGCCGAGCTCGAGGAGGAGGATCGGGAGCTGGCCGCGGCCGGTGCCGATGTCGAGGACGTCGCCGAGCGCGCCGTCACGATCCCCTTCGACGTCGGCGATGAGGCGCGCGACGGGGTCGATCGAGAGCTTGATGCGGACGTAGTGGAAGAGGCTTTTGTCGGCGGCGGAGGGGCTCTCGGGGGCGGCGTAACGCGAGGCGACGCGTTCAGCGGCGACGATCCAGGGAGGCGCGTCGGGCGGGAGGCGGTAGGGCGGGAGCGTGAGGGAGACGGGGCGGAAGGCGCGTTTGGCGACGACGAACGACCACGTGAGGGAGAAGCCGGCAGCGGCGAGGGCGAGGCCCACGAGGGGCGCGCCGACGAGCATGTAGCCGGCGAAGTCGAAGAGGGCGCGGTAGCCGGCTTCGATCTCGCGATCGAGGCGGAGCCATGCGCCGGTGCGGAGGCGGCCGCCGACCTGGATCTCCGCGGTGATGAGGAGGGGCGCGAAGAAGGGGTTCGAGACGTTGGCCGCGGCGTAGGCGAGCACCGCGTGGAGGCGGAGCTTCAGGCAAACGACGAGGACGAGGAGGAGGTGGAAACCAAAGACGGGGAGCGATCCGATGAACAGGCCGATGGCGACGGCAGCAGCGAGCCGCAAAGGGGCGAGGTCCTCGCCTTGCAGATCACGGAAGGCGCGCCGGAGCTCCTCGCGCCAGAGGGAAAACGTCGCCAAGGGTGCTGGAAAAAAAAGGGGTTCGGGGTCGCGTCAGGTGGGGCTCGGGATGCCCTCTCGGCGGCCGGTCTGTCGTGCGGCGCGCGCGTTGCGCTGGGCCTCGACCAGGCGAAGGTACATCTTCGCGGACTTGTTGTCCGGATCGACGGAGAGCGCGGTCCGGAAGCAGGCGACGGCCTGATCGGGGGTGCCGAGGGCGAGCATGGTGAGGCCGAGGAGCACGTGGGCCGGGGCGTACCGCGGGTTCGCCTCGATGGCCGCGCTGTAGTGATCACGGGCGAGGGCGTGGTTGCCCTGGTCGCGGTAGAGCGTGCCGAGGCGGGCCTGCAGATCGGGGAAGCGGGGGCAGAGGTCGACCGCGCGGCGCAGCTCGGCGATGGCCTCGCGCGGGCTGCCTGCGTCGAGGTAGGCCTGCGCGAGGTCGGCGTGCATGTTGGCGATTTTGCCGCGGATGAAAGGGTCGGCCGTGGTGCCGGTGTGCTCGGACTGGATGCGGCGATAAACCTCGCCGGCGGCGTCGTACTCGCCGAGATCGGCGTGCGTGACGGCGAGGTTCATGAGCGCCTCGGTGTAACTCGGGTTGATGCGCGCGGCGTTCGCGAAGTGGAAACGCGCGCCGACGAGATCCCCACGATCATGGAGGATCACGCCCAGCATGTCGTGAACGTCGGCGAACTCGCCGTGGACCGCGAGCGCTTGTCTCAGGGCGGGCTCGGCGCGGTCGTAATCGCGTCTTTGGTAGTGCTCTCGCGCGACGCGGAGCAGGTCCTTGAGGCGCTCATCCATGCACCGAAGCTTACGTCGGCCGAGCCGCCTCGGCGATGTCGGTTGGCGAAAAAGCCTACGTTTTCAGCCACTTCGCCCGAGGCGGATGTCGTCGCGGGCGGGACCACACCGGCCTTGCCGCCTCCGGCTGCTCGGGGTAGGTGCTTGACGTGGCGGACGTCCCGGAGCCGATGATCCCCGTCGAAGAACGATCGGGCCCCCAAGCGGCCGAGATCGACGACATGAACGATCCGTCGCCGCAGGACGAAGGGAGCGTCGCGGACGCTTCGAGGTCCAAGCGTCCGCGGCTCGTCGTGCCGTTGCGGAGGCGCGAAGCCGAGGGCCCGCCCGCAGCGCCACGAGGTCCGCTCTCGGGTCTTTCGGGTGGCGCAGGGATGCCGCTCTCGTCGGGGCTCGAAGGGCCCGAGGTCCGGCCGATGCCGCGCGCGCATGGCGGCGTGCATCTTTCGCCCCGGATGACGGCGGTTTTCGGTGGCCTGTTCGGGCTGGCGACGGTGACGTCGATCATCGCGCTCCTGATCCAGGTGGTGCCGCCGCGCAACGAACGCGCGTTGATCGCGGGCGCGGCGCTCGCGCATCAGGCGTCGTCGCCGGAGGACGCGCTCGACGGGCCGAAAGCTCCGAAGAAGCCGAACCGCGTGCCGGTGCCGGGGCCCTGGCGTCTCGCGGAGCTCGCGAAGGATCCGTCGGTGGAGATCCACTCGGGCACGATCGATCGCAAGAGCTTCGTGGAAGCGCTGTCCGACAAGGGGGTCCCGAAGGCGCAGGCCTACCGGATCATGAAGGCCTTCGAGGGGACGCGGAAGTTCGACAAGTGCGGCCGCAAGGACCGGTTCTCCGTGGCGCTCGAGCGCACGACGAAGCGCGTGCGCGCGTTCGAGTACGAGGTCTCGGGCACGGAGGTCTACCAGGCGCGCGAGGATCAAGGCGGCATCCTGGTCGGCGAGCGGCTCGACATGAAGA
>JANMGF010000745.1:0-9930 GCA_031374535.1 Polyangium sp. (in: bacteria) | reverse complement strand
GGCGGCGCCGGCGGCACCGGTGGCGCAAGCTCGTCGGTCGCCTCGGGCACGGGCGGCAGCGCGGGCATGGGCGGCGGCGCAGGCATGGGCGGCGCAGGCATGGGCGGCGCCACGAGCTCGAGCAGCAGCGGGATCTTCATCGACGACGCGGGCGCCAAAACGTGCCCGTCGGTCCCGAATACGGCGGCCATGGTCGCCGTGCCTGGTTGGGACGGAAAAACGTATTGCATCGACGCCACCGAGGTGACGAATACCCAGTACGCGACCTGGCTCGAGAGCGGGCCGAGCGCCGCGAACCAGAGCGCATTTTGCGAATCGAACCTCACCTTCACCCCGCCCGCCGGGATCCCAGCGAAGGACGATTATCCGGTCGGGTTCGTGGACTGGTGCGACGCATTTGCTTATTGCAAGGCCGCCGGCAAGCGGCTCTGCGGTCGCATCGGCGGCGGTCCGGCGCCTTATTTTGCGCACGACGACGCATCGCGGAGCCAGTGGTTCGGCGCTTGCAGCCACGGCGACACGCAAGGATATCCGTATGGCCAGGCGTACGATGCGAATGCGTGCAACGTCAAGGACGCGGCCTTCGGCGCGGTTTTGCCCGTCGGCACGCTCCCGGGTTGCGAGGGCGGGTTCGCCGGGATCGTGGACATGAGCGGGAACGTCTGGGAATGGGAGGACGCTTGTATCCCGCAGGAGGGCGGACCGGATGGATGCCGTCGCCGCGGCGGGTCTTTTTCGAGCTCGGCCGACAACGTCGATTGCGACGTATCGAGCACGCGGCCAAGGGACGCCGCGGAGGCAAACACGGGCTTTCGATGCTGCGCCGATTGATCCTCGCCGCCGGTACGTTCGTCCTCGCCGCGGCCGCATCGGGCTGCGACGGCGGCACGGACGGCGCGAGCGGCGGGACGAGCGGCACGTTCATCGACGACGCAGGCGCGTTGACCTGCCCCGACGCCCCCGGATCCCCGGCCATGATTGCCGTCGGTGGCTGGAACGGGCGGGCCTATTGTATCGACACGACCGAGGTGACGAACGCGTTTTACGCCGCGTGGCTCGAAACCTCGCCGGAGACGAGCGGGCAGCGGCCGGAGTGCGCGGGAAACACGACGTTCGTCCCGGCTTCCGGGGCGCCCCCGAAGACCGACGTCCCCGTGGTCGAGGTTGATTTTTGCGACGCGATCGCCTTCTGCGCGGCCTTCGGAAAACGGCTTTGTGGCCGGATCACCGGGGGCCCGGGGCCCTATTTCGGGCACGACGATCCCTCGCAGAGCCAGTGGCAAAGCGCCTGCACGCGTGGCGGCGCGACGCCATTTCCTTATGGATCCACCTACGATCCGAACGCGTGTAACGGCTCCGATGCAAAATACGGCACGCCCCTCTCCGCGTTCGCGCTCCCGGGCTGCATCGGCGCTTCGCCGGGGCTCGTCGACATGAGCGGCAACGTGTGGGAATGGGAGGACGCATGTATCCCCGGCGACGCAAGCCTGCCCGTGTGCCGGAGGCGTGGCGGCTCCTTCTCGAGCTCCGCCGACTACATGAGCTGCGACGCGAGGAGCTCACGGCCCATCGACGCGACGGAAAACAATACGGGTTTCCGTTGCTGCGCGGATGGTCCGGGATGAGGACACGCGTGGCCCTTCGAGCCGCTTTCGCGATTCTCGCCGGATGCTCGTCCCCCGATCCTCCCCGCGAGACCGACGTCGCCCCGGCTTCGTCGCTCTCCTCGCAGGCGGCCTCGGCCGGCGCCGCGCCCTCGCCGCCCCCGAAAGAGGCCGAGGCGCCTGCCCCGAAGGTATTGTCGCCCCTGGCCCCGCTCCCCGACGAGGATCTCTACCCGGACACGATCGAGGAGCAACGCGAGGCGCTCTTCCGGCGCATGATCTTCATGCTCCACCTCACGGACCCGCAAAGGGACGCCGTGCGCGCCATTTTCCAGCGTTCGCCGGTGCTCGGCCAGGGCAACCCCAAGGTCACGAAATACCCGATGACCCGCAAGGAATGCCGCGAGGCGCGGAACGTGGCCGGCGGATTCGAGCAGGACGAACCCCTCTGCGGCGCGCCGTTCATGGCGCCGGTCTATGATCCGATGGCGGGTGAGAAGGAGGCGGACGCGCGGGTCTGCATCGATCGATACGAGTTCCCAGGCATTCCGTGCGAGCACCCGGTCACGGGCCCGACGGCGCGCGAGGCGGCCGAGCTCTGCGGGGCCATCGGAAAGCGGCTCTGCGACGCCCACGAATGGGAAGGCGGATGCGCAGGCGCGGTCCACCCGCCGGAGCAGGAATACGTGTTCGGAAAGCCGCGCAGGGAATCGAAGGACCTGCACAACCGCGATCGCGAGATCGTGTGGGCCCATGGTCGCGAGAAGGACCATTCGAAATGCGCGACGAAGAGCCGGAAAAGCAAAGGCTGCACATCGAGCGGCTGGAAGCGTTGTGGGACGAACTCGTTCCCGGCCGGCTCGTTCCCCGCATGCAAGAGCTCGTTCGGGGTCTACGATCAGCACGGCAACGTGGCCGAACACATGAACCTGCCGCTCCGGCCCGAGGAGATGACGAGCCAGGGGGGCACGGGCCAGACCGAGATGAAAGGGAGCTGGTTCATCTTCTCGGAGTTCGAGGCGCACCCGGACGATTGCCGGTGGCGCGCGCCCGACTGGCACGCGACCCGGGTCATGGATGGGAACAGCCACGGCAATTATCATCTCGGTTTCCGCTGCTGCAAATCGATCGGGAAATGACGGCAAGGCCGTGCTAGACCCCGGCATGCGTATCGTCATCACAGGGGCGAGCCGGGGAATCGGACGCGAGCTCACCCGCAGGTATCTCGAGCGCGGCGACCACGTGGACGCCGCTGTAAGAAACCCCGCATCCGCCGGTGAGCTCGCCGCGCTGGGCGAACGTGCGGGCGGCAGGTTGCGCATTTTCGCCTGCGACGTCGCGTCCGACACGAGCGTGCGGGCCTTCGCCGCCGCGCTCGGTGACGTGACGGTCGACGTGCTCGTGAACAACGCCGGCGTCATGGGAAAGTGGCAAGCGCTGACGGATCTCGATTATGTCGACATGGCGCAGACCTTCGACACGAACGCGCTCGGGCCCCTGCGCGTCACGGCCGCGCTCCTGCCGCACCTCCGGCGGGGCTCGGTGCGCAAGGTCGTGAACATGTCGAGCCGGATGGGATCCATCGGCGATAACACGAGCGGCGGCGCGTACGCCTACCGTATGTCGAAGGCCGCGCTGAACATGGCGTGTAAATCGATGTCCCTCGACCTCGGCAGCGAAGGCTTCACGGCCGTCGTCCTCCACCCCGACTGGGTGAAGACCGATATGGGCGGGCCGGACGCGCCGACGTCGGTGGAGGAGGCCGTGGCGGGCATCGTCACGCTCGTCGATCGCCTGGGTCCCGCGGATACGGGCGGATTCTTCCATTACCGGGGCGAGACGATCCCCTGGTAGGGGCGAGCGTGTCGCGGGTCAGTCGTCCCCGGCGCCCGTGAACAGATCAAAAAGCGTGACGTCCACGCTCGCCGCGACGCCGACCTGCAAGGCGTGCGCGCCCGGCATGCTGAGCCCGGACTCCCACGCGCGGAGCCCGGGCCGGAAGACGCCATAAACGCCGAGGGTGAAGGGGCTGTCGAAGAGGCCCGCCCGCAGGTAAACGCCCGGCGCGAGCAACGTGAGGAGCTGCGCGCCGGGCAAACGGCCATCGAGCTCCGCGTCGTATTGCAGGTACCCGGCCGGGTCGATGAGCGAGACAAACCCGCCCAGGTTGAAAGAGCCGTGGCCACGCGCGAAATCGATGCCGATAGGCATCGACAGGGTGGGCGCGACGACGTGGGGCACCTGGCCACGCTCGGTGGTCAGGCCGTACGTGCCGAACCGCAGCTCGCCGCCGACAAACATGCCGGGGAAAGCGCCCAGGGAGATCGTGGTGACGCCGGGCGTATTTTTCCGCCTCCAGCCGCCGATGGGCATGGCGGCCGCGTCGAGGGCCTCGGCGATACGTGAAGGGTCGGCCTCGAAGGCGATCGCCGCGAAGAGGCCGCTGTGGCGCGATATCGCGTGGAGGGCGGCGCAAGGGCCCTTCCCGGCCGCGCAGAGCTTCTGGCAGGCCTCGTCGGGGCACATCCGCTGGAGATCGGCCCGCGCGCCCGCGACGACCCGCGCGACGACCCGCCCCCCATCCTCGGCGAGGGCCGCTTCGAGGGTTTCCAGGCTCGCCACGAGGCGCCCGAGCTCCACGCGCGCGGCGGCAAACATCGACGCGGCCTCGCCGGGCAAACACGTGACCTTCGCGCAGAGGCCCGGGAGCGGGACGGCCTCGGACAGCCTCTCGCCGGCGGCGACGAAAGCGATGGCGAGATCGAGCGAAGCGCGCGCGAGGACCACGGCCGCTCGCTGGAGCGCAAAAGAACTGGTTTGGCTGGCCAATCGTGAGGTATACCGGGCGTATGCCTCGAGGGCACGCACGATCTCGCCCATGGTTTTTCCGTCGACGCCGGCGCCGATCTGGAGGGACGGCGGGGCCGCGAGCCTGACCTCGCCCGGCCTCTGGAGCGCCTCGGCGGCGGCTCGATAGGCGTCGAAGGCCGTGAGCACGGCGCTCCAGCGGGTCCCGATCTCGCGCGCGGGTGCACGCACGAAGCTTGCCCATCGCGCGATCGTCGAGAGTTTTTCGAGGTCGAGCGAGGTTTCGAGCGCGAGAAGAGGCGCCGCGTCCGCTGCGATTTTTTTCGCAGGATCTTTTCGTCGACACGCCGGGGACGCGGGTTCCTTGGGATCCGCGGAGAATGCGGGGCAATCCTTCCGCGAAAACCCTCGGCCGACGAGGGTAAAACACGCGGGGGAGGTGGTGAGCGCGGCGAGCAGGAGGGCCTCGGTCTCCTCGGCACGGCCGGGCCGGGTCTGGCGGACGAGCTCCCCGTACTCCTGGAAAACATGCGGGAGGGAGGCCGCGCACGCCGCGATTTCGAGGCGCTGGCTGAAGAGGCGTCGAGGCGCGCCCGGGGCGAGGCGATACCCATTGAGGCCGTCCACCTCGGCGCCGAAATGGGAGAGGCTCAGGGACGCGTTCGCGCCGGTGGCCCAGTCGGAGGCGAGCTTCGATGCGGCCGTTCGTAAGCCTCGCCCGGCTCCACAGGCGAGGAGGCGCCGCGCGCGGGCCTCGCATTCGGCGTGATCGGGGGCTTTCGGGTCGCAGGTCGTCGTCGAGGACGGCTCGTCCCCGCAAGCGAAGAGGCTCCCGCCGATCTTCACGTCGGCCCACAACGTGGTCCCGACGCCGAGGCCAAGCGCGACGCCGGGCCAGTTCTTGACGTCGGAAGCGACGGCGCCCCGGAGCGCGCCGAGGAGGCTCTCGCCGCCGCCATATTGAGCGAAATCGACGCGGCGCCTGGACAGGGCGCAGGTCGTGGGCAACCAGAAAGCCTGGATCTCCCGGTAGGGATCTCCTTTCGCGCCGGAGGGCGTGATTTCCAGACCACACGCGTCGTCGTGCAATCGTTCGAGGAACCAGACGAGCGCCTCGCGCCGGGCCCTGTCGCCGACGAAGCTCGCCAGCGCACGTACGCCGACGTCGAGCGTGGCCGCGGTGAATGCCGCCACTTCGAGGCCCGTATGCTCGACGGTGAAGACCCGCGTCGCGGCCGGTTGCACCTCCAGAAGGGGAAATGTGCGGGCGAGGAGCGGATCCGCCGTCCCCAGATCGGCGAGAGAAATCACGCTCTTGTCCGCGAGGACGATCCGGATCGCCTCGAAACGCCGCGTCACGTACCGCGCGACCGCCTCCACGGAACGTTGATCCGCGATGACCGCCGCATTCGCCAGCGCGGGCGCCGAAAACGCGCAAAGGTCGATCGGCGACGGATTCGTGTCCTGCCCGGCGCAAAGCTCGGCGCATACATCCACACGCAGGGCCGTGACGCGAAGCAGGGCGTCGTCGAGTTTTCCGGCGACCTCTTTTCGCGCGTTGTCCTCGAGGGCCTTCTTTTCGCGTTTCGTCGCCTCGATCGCCACGAGCAAGCGGCCTTCGAAGGGCTTCGCGAGTGCCTCCTGTTCGAGCTTCTTTTGCCGCGTTTCGAGGGTCTCGAGGCCCTTTCGTAGGGCCACCACGCGCGCGGCGGCCTTCTCGAAGGCGGCCTTCGGATCCTCGGTCGCCCCGCCCGCACACGTGGCCTGCAAGGCACGCGAAAAGGAGGTGAGCGATTCGACGCGGCTCACGTGGACTTGAATGGGATCCCCCGCGTCGGCCGGGCGCGTGGCCGTCACTTGGGGAGACGTCGCGGGCGGCGGGGCGGGAGGAGGCAGAGGCGTGGGCTGATCCGAGCCGGCGTCGAGGATCGTGACCTGCCCGGCGCTCGCGTCGGCGAACGGAACGAGGGTCCCGAGCGCGAGCCCGATGGCGACGATCGAATGTTGGGTCCTCGTCCTCATGTCATCCTTTGCAAGAAATCAGGCACAGGCCATTGCAGCTTCCATGCTCGCACGTATGGACGCGGCGGCGAGCGCGTGGGCCCGGCCGCCGCCCTTCGGGCCGGGGCCAAGATAAATTCCGACCACGGCCACGGGCGGCTCCTTGGGGACGAGGGCCACGACGGGCCCGCCGCTCATGCCGACACGGCCCTGGCGATCGAGCTGGATCCGGGCCTCGCCGGGACGGGCCTGCGCAGGCACGATCGCGGGCAGGCGCGGGGCTTCGTTGCCGAGGGGATATCCCCATATCTGCGAGGCCACGGGCGCGTCGAGGGTGGCCATGCGGAGCGGGCTCGTGCAACGCGCATTCACCCGGACGATCGCCACGTCGTCGGCGGCGCCGCCCCCCGATGGAAAGGCAACCGCGACGGCCTCGAGCTCGACCCAGCGCCCGCCGGAAAGGACGCGGACCATGACCTCGGAAGGTCCCGCGCCGCTGGCGAGCGCGACGACGTGTCGAGCCGTGATCACCGACGAGAGCCAGTCCGCGATGAAGAACCCCGTCCCCGGCGCGGCCCAGGTCTTGCCGAAGCGAGCGTGCACACGGACGACGGGGCCGTCGAGCAGAGGCTCGGCGGGTGTTTCCACGACGGGCCGGAGCTTCTGGGCCACGGGGCTCATGGCCGAGGCCCATGGGAGCGCGCGTTTTCGGGAGGGGGACATCGGGACGAGGCCTTCACCAGCCCTCATCCTAACGCGCTTGCCGGGGGAAGGCGCGTTTGCTGCGAAGGCCGGGAGGCGTGGCAACTCACGGCGCCGGATACGCGACGAGCAGCTCGGGCGGGATGCGGCGCTCCTCGGCGATGAGGCCGTAGGTCTCGGCGGTCTTGCGCGGCGAGCGGCTCTTCTGGGGATCGCCCGCGTCGACGGCGTAGAGGCCAAAACGTGGGTTCATGCCGCGATTCCAATCGAACGGGTCGAGGAGGCTCCAGAAGAAATAGCCACGCAGGCCGAGTCCGTCGTTCGCAGCGCGACTCGCCCAGGCGAGTTGGCGGACGAGGAAACTCGGGCCCACGTCGTCGTCGTCCAGCGGGTGCTCGATCCCATGTCCGGTGACGAAGGTGGGCAATCCGAAGGCGTGGTGAAGCACCTCGACCATTTCGTAAAGGCCCCGCGGATGATCGCCCGAGCGCTGCACGTCGAGCGGATCGAAGGTGCTGAGCGCCGAGAGCTCGGGCCATAGGGCCACGCTCGTGCCCTTCACCGTGACGCGTGTTCCATAGGTGATCCCAAGCCAATCCATGCGGCCCTCGAGATCCCCGCGCCGCGCGCCCTTGCCCGTGAGATCCGCGTCGAGCTCGCCTTGGGCCACAGCCCCGAGATAGGCCATGTTGTAAAGGTAAAACAGGTTCTGCGCCGCCTTCACATCGAGAGGATTCGTGGGATCGTCGGGGATGGCGGGCACCATCGCGTGAACGAGCCCGACGTCGGAGGGTCTTCCGTCGCCGTCGGCGTCGAGGGTGTCATTGTCCTTCACGGCGTCGTACATCTGCGCGTGGGCCTCGACGAGCGCGAGGAACACCTCCTTCGCTTCGCCGAACGCGAGCGGCACCGCAGGCGGATGGCTACGCTCGGGGCCCGGGGCGAGGTAGCCGGCGAGGAGAACGGAGAAGGGCTCGTTCAAGGTCGCCCAGGTATCCACGTCCGCGCCGAACTCCCGCGCGACGAACCCCGCATACTTGGCAATCTCGGCGACCGTCCGCTCGCGATCGAGCCATCCGCGCGGCGAACACGTCGCGAGATTCAGGTGGCACCCGACGCCGTCATGAATCCACGAAGGGAGCGTGTCGTGGTTCAACGTGACGAGGGGGGACATGCCGCGCACCCGGAGCCCATCGAGCACGGCGTGGTAATGCGCGAGCGCAGACGCGTTGGCCACGGCGCGCAGCGCCTCGTACCCCGTGATGCCATCGGTCGGCGTGGGAAAGATGCGGCTCCACTCGATGCTGAAGCGGAGCGCGCCATTGTGGAGCTCACGCATAGCCCGATCGAGATCCTGCTCGTAGAGCTCCCAGAAGCCAGGGCCCACCACGGCCGGATCCTGCCCGGACAGGTATGCCTTTTCGGAGCTCATCGTCTCGGGCGACGTGGCAAACCCATACCAATCCGATCCGTTATCGACGCAATCGGAGAGGCCAGGCGTCGGGCAACCCATGTCGACCTGGAAGCCTGCGATCGCAGTGCCGAGGAGAAACCCTTCAGGAAACGAGAGATCCTCGGCAAGCTCTGGAACCTCGGGCGCCGGGTCCTCTCCACACGCAACCAGCAAAAGCGAGATGGGTAAGGCGAGGAGGAGATCGAGTCTCATGATGGAGAGGTATCATGGACCGGAAAAAACAGCGGGTACGGGAATACGGTAAAACGGGTGGGATTCGCCCCGGCGAACCCTCAAACGAGCGAGCGTCCGCCGTCCACGGCGAGCACCTGGCCCGTGACGAACTGGTTTTTCGAAAAAAACAGGACGGCGCTCGCCACGTCCCCGGGATCTCCCATCCGCCCGAGCGGGATCATCTGGCGAATGCGCTCGTTCCGATCTTCGTCGAGGTGGGCGGGCGAGAGGACCGTGCCCGGTGAAACCACGTTCACGCGCACGTCGGGCGCGAACGCGAGGGCGAGGCCCTGCATGGCGGAGACGAGCGCGGCCTTCGAGGTCGAATAAGGGATGTAATGCTTGAAGGGCCGCTCGGCGCTGAGGCAACCGATGGCGACGACGGACCCGCGCGCCGCGCGAAGCTCGGCCGAAAGCGCGAGGGTGAGCAAATAAGGAGCCGTCGCGTTCAGGGCCATGGCCCGATCCCAGGCGCCGGCGCCGAGCTCTTCGGGTGAAACACGCTCGAAATTGGCCGCGTTATGCACGAGCAGATCGAGCTTGCCCCCGCCGAACCGGCGCGCCCGCGCGGCGAGGCCCTGGATCGCGCTCCGATCGGAGAGATCGGCCCGGTGAAGCTCCACCCGCGCGCCGCGAGCCAGGAGGACCTCCCGCGCCTCGCGCGCAGCTTCCTCGCTCGCAGCATAATGAAGGAGCACGTCGTACCCTTCGCCGACGAGCGTGTCCACGATGGTACGTCCCACACGAACAGCGCCGCCCGTGACGAGCGCGATCCGACCTCTCCCGAGCTCGCTCATGCCGAGGAGCGTACCGCGCCCGAAGGCCGGCTGCGCGACCGTAATCGTGCCCGGACGAGCGCTCGATTCTCTTGACGAGCGCCCGTCCGCCGGGTCGAATACCCGCCCACCGAAAGAGGAGAATCCAGATGACGACCGGCGAGCTTCAGATCGAGCAGATCCGCGAAGGAAACGGCGCAGAGGCCCAGGTTGGAAAAACGGTCTCCGTGCACTACGTGGGCACGCTCACGGACGGCACGAAATTCGATAGCTCCCGCGACCGGAACACACCCTTCAAGTTCCCGCTGGGCGCCGGCAAGGTGATCAAGGGCTGGGACCAGGGCGTGGCCGG
>JANMGF010000688.1:0-1475 GCA_031374535.1 Polyangium sp. (in: bacteria) | reverse complement strand
TTGGCGCCGGAGAGGTAGGCGTAGTGGTTGTTGTTCCAGGACGGGACCGGGTACACGGCGACGTCCCCGGGATCGATGAGCGTGCGGTAAGCGCCGTAGAGCAGCGGGCGCGCGCCGCCGGCGACGAGTACGGACTCGATCGGGTACTTGAGGCCGAGCTCGCGTTCGTAGAAGCGCACGAGGGCTTCGCGGAGGACGAGGACGCCGTCGGAGGGCGGGTAGTTCGTGTGGCCCTCGGTGAGGGCGGCGCGGGTGCCCTCGCAGAGCTCGGCGGGGATGGGGAAGTAGGCCGGGTCGAAGTCGCCGACGGTGAGGTTTTAGATCTGGGCGCCTTTGACCTTCATCGCGCGGATCTCGCCGGCGATCTTCAGGATCTCGGAGCCAATGACGCCGCGCGCGAGCGCGGAGAGGCCGGCGTCACCGACCTCGAGCGAGGGAAATTCGAGGGCCGTTACCATGGTGGAGGGCGGGGAGCATAGCGCTCAACGCCGGCGTGGGGAACGGCTCTTCGAGGGGGCTGGCCGCTTCCGCTTCCGCTGCCGCCCCCGCTGCCGCTCCCGCTTCTGGATCTCCGCTGCGTATCCTCGCAATGGCGATGGATCCCGCCTTTTCGCGCGCTCCCGCTTCCCCCATTTCTCTATTTGATTCCCCCTCCGCCCATGGGACAAACCAATCGACGCCAGCCGGCGCTAGCACACCGACCGGCGTCTAACCCATAACACCGCAACGACCGGAGTCACAGGCTATGAGCAACCTACACGACCCTCCCGACCTGATCCAACTTCCTGCCCCCCGGGCCGTGCGGCCCGAGCCGTCGTTCGCTCTTTTCTACCGTGATTGTCGCCCGTTTGTCTGTGCTGCGCTTCGGCTCCGTGGTGTCCCGGATCGGGACCTCGAGGATCTTGCGCAAGAGGTCTTCGTCACGGCGTGGCGCGGCCGGGAATCGGCTGTGTCGGCTTTGCATGCGCGTGCGCGGCTTTGCACGACGGCGCTTTACGTGGGGTCGAATTATCGGCGGCTTGCCAGGCATCGGGCGGAGGAGATGATGGACGAGCTTCCGGAGCCGGCGGTTTGGCCGCGGATCCTTGAAGCGATCGATGCGGTGCGGAGGATCCAGCGGCTCATTCGGAGAATGGGGAGGAAGGTCTGGGCGGTGGTGCGGGCGTTCCGGCTTACCGGGGAGGCCATGCCGGAGATTGCGCGGCGGCTGGGGATACGGCTCAAGACGGCGTATGGGCGGCTGCGGCTGGCGCGGAGGTATTTCGTGGCCGTGTAGACGCGTCTGCCGTGTGGCAGGAGCGCGCGAACGAGCGCTCGGCACCTCCTGCCACATGGCAGACGCGTGCGGAGGGGAGTTTTGTACCTCCTGCCACGTGGCAGACGTGCCGGAAGGGGCGTTCGGCGCCTCCTGCCACGTGGCAGACGTGCCCGAAGGGGCGTTCGACGCCTCCTGCCACGTGGCAGACGTGCACGAA
>JANMGF010000685.1:0-6211 GCA_031374535.1 Polyangium sp. (in: bacteria) | reverse complement strand
AGCAGCGCGGTCATGGCGTCCGCGTGCCGCTTCTGGGCGGCCGTGATCCGCTCCTCCATCTTGGGCTCCATCTCGCGGGCCTGCGTGAGCGAGCCGTTGACCTGCGCTTTGCTTTCCGTGGCGCGCTTGATCCGCTCCTCGCTGGCCTTCTTGTCTGCGTCCTTGCCTTTGCTCTGCGACGCGCGTTCCCGGGCGACGTAATCGTCGATCGTCTTTTGCACCTGCTCGGCTTCCTCGATCATCGCGCGGAGGCGGACCTTCTCCTCGACCATCGCAATGTGGACGAGATAACTCGCGCGGCTCAACTGATCTGCCTGCACCTCGAGCGCAGCGGCGTCCTCCTTGCCGAGCTCGGTCCGGTGCCGGTCGATGAGGCCGTGGGCCTCGTTTTGCTCGCGCAGGCGCTCCTCGAGCTGCTTGCTGACGCTATCGGACAGGGATTTGGAGACGACCCCCGTGAGGTCGGTCTCGCAGCCCTTCTGCTTGGCCGCATAGGTGGCCGAGCCGCCGACCTTCTTGACGATCTCGTCCTGCTCGGCCGTGAAGAAGGCCCGCGCGCCCTCGACCTCGCGGTTGCGGTCGACGTACGCCCGGCTCCGGCCCGCGTCGTCCGCGCTGCGGTAAATGTCGCCGGTGACGCTCCAGTCGGGCGCCTTGAGCTCCTTGGGAAAACCAGAAAAACCCGAGGAGAGCGACCGGGCATCGTCGTCGTCACGGCCGAAATCCTTGACGATTTGCTCCATGACCGCGGGATAGTCCTGCGCGTATCCGGGCTGGGTCGCCGAGGAGGCGATTTCCGGCTCGGGCTTGGGCGCAGAGCAAGCGGCGGCGCCGGTGGCAAGCAAGATGGCGAGGGAAAACGCTCGAAGACCGTTCATGAGCGCAGTAAAGCCCCGCGAAGCGAGCGAGGTCAAGTCAGGAGCAATCCTCGAACGGTCGGCCTCCGTCGATTCAGGTGGTCACGGGTGGCACCAGATCGCGCAGGTAGAAACGATTGCAGCCGTGGTGCCCGGTGTCTCCGAGCTGCCGATCGATGCTTTGAAACCCGAGGCGCTCGTAGAGGCGCATGGCGGCATTCATGCCCGTGAGCGTCTCGAGGTAGACGCGGGCGTACCCGAGACCGCGGGCGGCCTCGAGGACGTGTCGGAGCAGACGCTCGCCCATTCCTTTGCCACGCGCTTCGGGCAAAAAGTACATCTTGCGAAGCTCGGCCGTGTCCTCGGCGCCGCCCGCGAGGGGCCCGACGCCCGCCCCGCCCACGACCTTCCCTCCCATTTCAACGACGAAATAAGCGGCGCGAGGCCCGGCATACGCCGCGCTCATGGCGGAGACCTCGGGATCGTGAATGGCGAATCCAGGCCCGTCCGCGCCAAACGCGGGCATGACGGCGCGGATGACGGCGGCGACCGCGGGGTCGTCCTCGGGGCGAATGGGCCGAAAAAAGAGGTCTTCGTCCATGGGGGGGAAACAGCGGGTTTGGCCGGTCAGACCGGCGCGCCGAGATCACGCAAAAAACCGCGGACGACGGCCTTCGCGGCGTGGTTTCGGTACGCGCGGGTCGAGCGTACGTCGTCGAGGGGCGCGATGTCGGCGAGGACGGCGGCGTCGAGCGCGTCGCCCGTGATGTCGGGGAGAGGGCGCGAAAGGACGAGCGCGCGCGTCTGCAGGAGGGTCGCGGTGACCGGGGCGACGGAGGCCATGCCGAGGCCAAACCGCACGACCCGATCCTCCGAGCGCACCGCGACGCCCGCGAGCGCGACCTTGGAAATGGCCTGCGCCCGGCGTGTGCCGACCTTGCGCCAGACCCACGGCGAATCCGCGGGCGGCAGCGCGATCTCCACGGCGACGATGACCTCGTCCGGCGCGCGTGTGCTTTGTTTGTACCCCGTTTGCAGCGCGGAAAACGGGATCCGGCGTTCGCCGCGCACGCTGCGCACCACGATCGACGCGTCGTAGGCCGCGAGCGCCGCGACGCCGTCCGCCGCGGGGGAGGCCGTCGCGAGGTTGCCGCCGAGCGTGCCGCGCGCCTGGATCTGGATGGCGCCGAGATCCCGGGCCATCTGCGCGAGCATGGGCGCGCGCTCGATCACCGCGGCATGACGCCGGAGCTCGAGGTACGTCGTGGCCGCGCCGATACGCATCAGGCCGCGCGCGAGCGAGATGCCGCGAAGCTCCTCCAAGCGCGAGACGTCGACGACGAGGGGGAGCCGCTCTGCATGGCCGCGCGGGGGCCGCATCTCCTGCTCCACCACCCAGTCCGTCCCACCCGCGAGCAGGATCGTCGGCTCGCTCTGCGCGTATCGCTCCGCCACGATGGCGCAAAGCGCGTCGAGCGTGGCGGCCCGCTGATAGTCGTGCTGGGGCAAATCCGTGAGGCTCACGCCGCGCCTCCCGCTTCCCGACGCTCACGCCCAGCCTCGCGGATGCTGTCGACGATCCGTTGATACCCCGTGCAGCGGCAGAGGTTGCCCGCGATGGCCTCGCGGATCTCGTCGTCGCTGGGATCGGGCCTTCGCACGAGGAGCGCCTCGGCCGAGATGAGCATGCCGGGGGTGCAGATGCCGCACTGCGCGCCGCCGTGATCGACGAAGCAACGCGCGAGGGGGCCGAGGTGCCCCGCGTCCGAGAGGCCCTCGACGGTGGTCACGATGCGCCCTTCGCACTGGCCGATCGAGACGAGGCACGCGTTCACGGGGTCGCCGTCGAGCAGCACCGTGCACGAGCCACACTCGCCCTCGCCGCAGCCCTCCTTGGTCCCCGGTTGGCCGAGCGGGCCGCGGAGCGCGTCGAGGAGCCGCACCAGCGGCGGCAGGTCGACCTCGCGCGAGAGGCCGTTGAGGGTGAGCGTGATCTTCAAGGGTTACTCCTCCACCTTGCGCTGGATGAACTCGATCTTGTAGCCGTCCGGATCCTCGACGAACGCGATGACGGTGGTGCCGTGTTTCATCGGCCCCGCCTCGCGCGTGACCTTGCCGCCGCGCTTCTTCACCTCGTCGCAAGTCTTGTACGCGTCGTCGACCTGGATCGCGATGTGGCCGTAGCCCGTGCCGATCTCGTAGCTCTTCGTGTCCCAGTTGTGCGTGAGCTCGAGGACGGCCGTCTCCGACTCCTCGCCGTACCCCACGAAGGCGAGCGTGAACTTGCCCTCCGGGTAGTCGTGGCGGCGGAGGAGCTTCATGCCGAGGACCTCGGTGTAGAAGGCGAGCGATCGATCGAGATCGCCGACGCGGAGCATGGTGTGGAGGATTCGCATGGTCGTCTTTCTGCCTCGGTTCGCGGGGCTTTCGTTCAACCCCGTCGGGTGTTCTGGAGTTCGAGGAGGCGCTCGGGCAAGAGCGGGAGATGGAGCGCCGAGAGGCCCGTCGCATGTTCGATCGCCGCGGCGATCGCAGGCGCTCCGCCATCCATGGGCAACTCGCCCACGCCCTTGGCGCCGCCGCCAGGACCGTACGCGTACGGAGCTTCGACGAGATCGACGTGGAAGGGCGGAGCGTCGAGCGCGGTGGGGATGATGTAGTTCGTCATGCGCGGGTTGAGGATGAGTCCGTCCTTCCAGACGACGTCCTCCCAGAGCGCCCAGCCGATCGCCTGGAGGCTGCCGCCCTCGATCTGGCCTTTGCACATCACGGGGTGGATCGCCTTGCCCACGTCCGTCGCGCTCCAGAAGCCGAGCACCGTGACCTCGAGGGTGTCGAGATCGACCTCGACCTCGGCCACGTCACACGCGTAGCCGAACACGGGATATGCGTCGCCTTTGTACGTGTTGTCGTCCCACGTCACCCAGCCCGGGTGCTCGTACTGCACGAGCGCCGTGACGCCGGTTTCTTCCCGCGCGAGGAGCCTGTCGCCCGCCTCGCCGAACGTGCCCCCGCCCGCCTCCTGCTCGGCACGCACGCGCGCGGCGACCTCACGCGCGGCGCGCTCGACGATGCCGCCGACGACCATGACGGTGCGCGACGCGACGGTGGGGCCGGAGTCGGGAACGTACGAGGTCGAAGGAACGGCGAAGTCGACGTCCTCGAGGCCGACGCCCGCCGCGTCCCCCGCGATCTGCCGGAAGACGGTCTCGGTGCCCTGGCCGATGTCGGTCGAGGCGGTGCGGATGCGGAGCCTGCCCGCGGGCAAGAGATCCACGGCGACGCGGCCCTTCAGGTGCTTCTCGCCCGAGCCGGTGAAACCCGCGCCGTGCATGAAGACGCTCGCGCCGATGCCACGCGCCACGCGGCCCCGGACGACGGGCGGGGCACCACGTTTGTCGTGATAGCCGCTCGCGGTGAGGGCCTTTTCGAGGCACTCGGCCACGCCGACCGAGCCACGAAGGGTCTGGCCCGTCGCCGTGGTGTCGCCCTCGCGCAGCATGTTTTGCGCCTTGAGGTCCATCGGATCGCGGCCGAGCTCGGCGGCGACACGATCGAGGTGCCGCTCGATCGCCCAGATGGTCTGCGGGGCGCCGAAGCCGCGGAAGGCGCCGTTCGGTGGGGTGTTCGTCGCGACCGCGACCGCGTCGATGCGGACGTCGTCCCAGCGGTAGACGCCGGCCGCGTGGAGGGCGCCGCGCGAGAGGACGACGGGGGTGAGCGTCATGAACGCGCCGCCATCCATCAGGATCCGTATGGAGAGCGCGCGGAGCGTGCCGTCACGATCGCAGCCGCTGGTGATCTCGCAGATGGCCGGGTGACGTTTGGTGGTCGCCTCGATGTCCTCCTTGCGGTCGTAGATCATCCGCACGGACTTGCCGCTTTTTTTCGCGAGGGCGGCCGCGTGGAGCGCGAGGACCGAGGGATACTCCTCCTTGCCCCCGAAGCCGCCGCCGGTGACGGCCTGCGTGACGTGCACCTGCTCGCCCGGGAGCCCGAAGCCGTGCACGAGTGCTTTGTGCACATAATAAGGGCACTGCAAGGATCCGGTGAGGTGCACGCCGCTCTCGTCCCAGCGCGCGATCACGCCCTGGGTCTCGATGTAGAGCTGCTCCTGGTGGTGCGTCGTGTACCGCCCCCGGACGACGACCTCGCAGGCCGCGATCGCGGCGTCGATCGCGGCGGCGCTCGCGCTCGCGTCGGGGAGGTCGGCGCGCCCCTTCGTGATGGAGAAGCGCTTCATGACGTTGTCCTCGCCCCAGATGACGTCGACCTTGGCGAGGGATTGTTCAGGGTCGAGGACGGGCGCGAGGGGCTCGAGGTCGAGCTTCACGGCGCGCACGGCCTGGGCGAGCTTGCGTTTGTCCGCGCAGGCGAGGAGGACGACGGGCTCGTACGCGTGGCTGATGCGATCGGAGGCGAGGATCGGCTGCTCCGACGCGATGCAGAGGACGGCGTTCACCGCGAGGTCCTCGGCGCGGACGACGGTGACGTCGCTCCAGTCGAACGAGGGGTCGAGCGTGATGCCGCGCAGGAGGGCGCGCGGGACGGGGCTCCGCACGGTGGCGCCGAAGAGCTCACCCGGCTCGGGCGGGAGATCGTCGACGTACGCGGCGCGTCCCGTCACCTTGGACGCGCCATCGGTGCGCGGCACGTTGGTCCCGACGAACGGGGGGCGGGCGGACTGTGCGGTAGGCGCGGCGGTCGTCATCGCGGGCGACAAGATACCGCGGAACGTGGGGGCGGAGAAAGACTCAGAGGCCGTCCGCGAGCTCGAGCAGGCGGCGCGGATGGTAGAGGTCACGCAGCGGGCTCGGAGGGCCGTCCTTGAGCGCGTCGAGGACACGCGCGCGCCACGTCGCTGGGATCGCTTCCTCGCCGAAACGCGCGCCGAGCAGCGCGCCCGTGATGGCGCCGTTCGTGTCGGCGTCGCCGCCTCGGTTGACGGCGTCGACGAGCGCGGCCTCGAAGGAGGGCGCATGCAAGAGCTCCCAGAGCGCGAGGCGGAAAGCGACGCGGACGAACCCTTGGTGTTGATGGATGTGGACCTCGGGGCCGTAGAGCTCGGGATCGTCCCGAACGGCGAGCTCGAGGTCCTTGCGCATCGCGGCGAGCGATGCCTCGACGGCACGACCGTCGGTGGGGACGATGTCGATGAGCGTCGCGGCCGCGGCGTCGACTTCGGCGGCGGCAGCCTCGAACATGGCCGTGGCGTCGGTTCGTCCGGCGCCGGCCGCGGCGATCGCGGCGCAAAGGGCGGCGCAGGCGATGCGGCAGCGCGGGTCGTAATGGGTGATGGCGCTGTCGGCGAGCGCGGCGAGGCGGCGCGCGTCGGGCGAGGCGGCGAGGGCGAC
>JANMGF010000922.1:0-3106 GCA_031374535.1 Polyangium sp. (in: bacteria) | reverse complement strand
CCCGTGCCGCCGTTGCCGCCGGATCCACCGACAGGCGTCTGGATAGTACAGGCCCACATCGAGAGGGCGCCGAAGCCCGCCATCACGAGGAATGCAATCGATCGCATCGAAAAAAGCTCCTACTACACCGACAACGGACGTCGCCGGGTCACGAGAGACCTGGGTCTGGCCCGAGTGCGGGCCGGGCACCGCGTGGTCGGCAGACGACCGAGGCGTGCGCCCCTCATTCGGCTATATCCGAAATCTCCGCAGGAGCGAAGCAGATGTCGCCGCGATCCGCCCGTTCCTTGGGGAACGAAGGGTTACCGACGGGGCCAAACCGCGGTGCGTCGCGTCAAGGTTTCCCCGGTGAAACGCGGAGATCGCGGAGCTAAGGTTCGCTCCCGCCGGCATCGTCCGTGGAGCTCTCCGGCGTGCAGACGACGCACTCGAGCCCCTGGATGTCCACCGCGACCTTCTGCGCCACGCCGAGCCCATACGGGCAGTGCCGGCATTTCGAGTGGCAGCAATAGCCGCGCTTCAGGTGGTAGACCGACGTGAAGACGACCTTGTGGTCTTCCTTGTAGAAGTCCACGCCCTCGAGGAGCTGGTTGAACCTGGGAAGAGCCTTCGACAAAGCACTGCCTCACGTGCCGACGTCGCCCGTTCGATCAAAGCACGAACGATGACGCAGCGGTAGCTTTGTCGAAAGCCTGCGTCCCTGCGCCGGTTCTTACTTGTTCACGCGCTCGAGGTACTTGCCCTCGGCCGTGTCGACCTTGACCCACTCGCCCTCTTTGACGAAGAGCGGGACGTTGATCACGGCGCCGGTCGAGAGCGTGGCGGGCTTGGTGGCGCCGCTCGCGGTGTCGCCCTTCACGCCCGGCTCGCAGGACGTGATCTGAAGGGTCACGTTGGCGGGCAGGTCGATGCCGATGGGCTGCTCGTTGAAGAGCGTGACGTCGATGTTCATGCCATCGGAGAGCCACTGCGCGTCCTCGCCGATCTTGTCGCCGGGGATCGTGATCTGCTCGCCCGTGTTCTGGTCCATGAACACGAAGTCGGTGCCTTCGGGGTAGATGTACTGGAACGTGCGCTGCTCGACGTTCGCGGGCTCGAGCCTCTCGCCCGACTTGAACGTCCTTTCGAGCACGTTGCCGTTTGCCATGTTCTTCAGCTTCACCCGTGTGAAGGCCTGGCCTTTGCCGGGCTTGACGAACTGAAACTCGATGACGGAGAAGGGATCTTTGCTCCCGTCGACCATCATCTTGAGGCCTTTGCGGATGTCGCTCGTGTCCATGCGGGGCGTTCCTGGTAGCTTGACTTGGGCGCCCCCCCTTAGCACAGGCAAGGGGGTGACGCACAAGGGGCGAGGCTCGGTCCCCCGCCCTGCCGACGAAGATCATGGATCAATTCGACGACGAGTTACGGGAGATCAAGCGTGAGATCGTCGAGTCCCGTGGGCTCATCATCAAGACGAACAACCTGACGAACGCCCTGGCGGCCGACCTCAAGACGATCTCCAAGCGCCAGCTCGGCTTCGAGCGGCGCGCCGTCTGGAACAGCGCCGGCGCCAACCTGCTCTTCGTCGTGGTCGTGATCGGCGTCGTCAAGCTCGCCTGGGACGCGCGCATCGACTCCGTGCAAGCCGAGACGCGGCAGGCAAAGGAGAAGATCGGCAAACTCGAGGGCGACATGAAGGACATGCAACGTCGCGCGGACGACCGGACGCGCGCGGAGTCGGCCGCGGCGGCGTTCTACGAGCTCGTGCGAGCCGGGAGGCGGCAGGAGATCATCGAAGGCTTCGAGGCCCTCCGCAAGGAGCCGCTCTCGCGCGCGGAGGTCGCGTTTTTCTCGGACGCGGTGGACTCGGCGCGCGCGGATCTCGGCATCAAGAGCTACCAGCTCGGCCTCGATCACCTGCGCACGGGCCGCTGGCACGAGGCGGCCGTGGCGTTCGAGGAGGCGATCCGCCTGAAGGAAACGGCGGCGCACGCGCCCTCGGCGCGCCTCAACCTGGCGCGGGCCTACCGCAAGCTGAACCGTCAGCGCGACGCGATCCCGATGCTGATGCAGCTCTCCGAGGCCTCGCCCGACAAGGAGATCGTCGACGACGCGATGTTCTTGCTCTGCGAGTGTCTCGTCGACATCCAGGCGTGGAACGACGCGAAGACCACGCTCCGCGCCTTCATCCGCCGCTTCCCCGACAGCCCGTTCCTGAACGACGCGCGGATGGAGCTCGCGGATATTTCGCTGAAGCATTGAGGGAGCACGTGGGTTCGTCCTTGCGAACCCACGCCATTACATCCCGCTGAAAAGCTCCATCGGCCGGAACACGCGCGCCCGCCACGCCGCCTCATTGTGCGGCGCCCCCGCCTCCCACCAGTGGTAAACGTCCGTCAGGAGCACGTATCCCACCGAGACGAGCGTCTTCCGCATTTGCGCATTCTCGCAGGCATTGTCGCCGATACTGACGTCGTCCTCGATCCCATCCCCGTCCATGTCGAGACACTTTGCCTCGTTTTCGGCCTGACCGAGCGCCGCGTTCCCGCCGCCCGAGTCGAGGTAGAGCACGGTCGATCGATGGCCGTGCGCCTTGTACCGCTCGATCATCGTCTCGCTCGTCGACTCCGTACCGATCTTGCCCCATCCCATCGTGCCCGACAGGCTCGCCGCGTAGGCGTACTCGCCCGGGAATCGATCGGCGACGTGGAACGAGATCAGCCCGCCGAGCGACGAGCCCATCGTGCCCACCTTGCCCGGCTCGCCGTATCGATCCGCGACGAGCTTGCGAACCGCGCCGTTCACGAAGTCCGCATACGCATCCCCCTTGCCGCCCCAGGGCTCCGCGACGCCGTCGTCGTCGAGATCGATCACGTCCGCCACGTGCGTGTACTCGTCCATTCGCCCGAGGCCCGTGTTGTCGATCCCCACGAGCATCATCCCCGCCGGCACGCTCTCCTGAAGCATCCAGCCGCCGAATGCCGATCCCGGATTGAAGAGGTTTTGCCCGTCGTGCACATAAAGCACGTGTGTCGCCGCGCCCTCGGGCACCCACACATTCACCGTGCGCTCCGGCATCGCGGCGTCACCGATGCGGAAGAACCGATCGAGGTGCGCCGTCTTC
>JANMGF010000614.1:0-1726 GCA_031374535.1 Polyangium sp. (in: bacteria) | reverse complement strand
GACCGTGAGCCCGATCGTCAGCGAGGTCCTCTTCGAGATCGACGGCCAGAAGCGCCTGTATCGCAACGAGAAGGAGTTCTGGCACTCGTTCACCTGGCCGGGTGAAAAGCAGACGGGCGCGCGCCTCCGCGTGCGTGGCGCCGGCGGGCTCGACGAGGAGCTCGTGCGTGAAGGCCCCTGGGGTATCTTCCGCCTCTTCGAGGCAGGCACGACCACGGCCGAGAAGGACAAGGACAGCGTCTTCACGGTGACCTGGCAAATGACCGCGCCCCCCGTGACGGTGACGATGGAAGTGCGTCCCACGCGCTCGAACCATCCCTTCGTCAACAGCTTCTTCCGCGCGACCAACTGTCCCCCCAGCATTGGCGACAGCTTCGGCGGCGGTAAGAAGGGTTCGTGAGTTCGCCCCCGGCGGGGCGACCCTTGTAAAAAGGGGGGGTTCGTGTATTTGTGGGCCGGCCGGTGATGTTCTGGCGAAAGAAGAAGGCTCCCGCGAGCCCCCCGCAGATTGGCTGCTTCGGAAAGTTGCCTGCAACGGGTGATTTCATCCGCTTCAATGCTGGCGGAGACGAGCTTGCGGCGTTCGATCGCTGGCTCGGCGGGGGCCTTGATTTCGCGCGCCGCGCGCTCGGCCCCTCGTTCGAGGCTGCGTATCAGCCTTCCGTTGGCCTCTTCATCTTCCACGGCGAAGGCAAAGGCGACGAACCTCCCACGCGAGGTTTGGTCGGCGCGTGGGCCGCGAGCGGCGACAACGCGGGGCGCACATACCCGATGGTCGTTTTTGCTTCGTACGATTATGGCCAGCTCGTGTCGGCGGGCGCGTCGTTGCCCATCGCGCTCTGGTCTTTGCTCGCGTCTTCGTACGAGCTCGTAACGAGTTGCCGTTCGCTCCCGGTCGTCTCGTTCGTCGATCGCGTCTCCCGCATCGTTCCTCCTTCCCTCGACGACGCGGACGCGGCCGGCGCCGGTTATCGCTCGTGGCTCACCACGCAGTCGATGAAGGCGCTCTGGGAGACGGGCTTCGGCACCGACGCGAGCCGCTTCTGGGTGTTGCAGAACGTCTTCGCCTCCGTCGAGCCCTTCCGCGCCCAGGAAAACCCGAAGACGGGCCTGTGCGTTCGTCTCCCCCTCGGCGCGGGCGACGCGTATGCCGCGGCCGTGTGGATGGACATGACGCTCCGCCTCGGCGGCTGGAAAAACACGCTGCTCAACGCCTTCTGGGTCCCGCAGCAGACGATGCTCCTCCACCTCGGTCCCCCGCATGTGGCCTCGTTCCGCGAGCTCATCGCGCCCACGGGATACGCCGATCACGTCGTCGAGCTCTGCCGTCCTCCGACCGTCGACGAGCCCACCTCGCGCCGCGCCCTCGGCGTGCAGCTCGATGGCATCGTGGCGCGATCGGATCTCACCATTTCGGGCTTCCTCGACGGCCTGACGTTCTAGCCCTGGTCTTCGGCCGCGACACGCACACGCGGCGCGATCCTTCGCTGGCCGTGTATCATGCCGTCCATGGCGGCGAGTGACGCGTTGGAGGCAGCAAAGGCCCGAGTAGCGGCGATGATCGAGCCGATCTCGGGGGGCGTTGGGCAGGACGTCTCGTACGACGAGCTCTTCGAAGCGATCAAGGCCGAGGTCGACAAAGCGCAGTCCCTCGAGGGCGGCAAGATCGACTGGTCGAAGATGGCGACGAACGCAGAGGAGCTGCTCACCGAGAAGTCGAAGGACT
>JANMGF010000915.1:0-5091 GCA_031374535.1 Polyangium sp. (in: bacteria) | reverse complement strand
ACGCCGGGCCCGGCCTCGGTCTGGTAGCTCGTTTCGCCGCCGCGATCGGCGTCGCCGAGGTGCGCGTTGATCCCGAAGTCGGCGTCGAGACGCACGCGCAGCACGACCGAAAAATCGGCGCGGCCGGGGACGTGATCCCCTTGCAGGTTGTACACGCCGAGCGACAGCGTCTGCATGAGGCGACGCCGATCGAGGATCGTGTCGCCCCACGGGCTCGTGACCTGGTACGCCTGCGCTGCCGTGTCGCTCTGCACCTCGAAGTCGAGGGCATGCGCGTCGCGTGGGAGCGCGGTGATCGCCGTGGCAAGGCCGGCGAGCCCGGATGCAACCACGCGCGGAAGGCGCGTCGATCGATGTCCCCTCACGCCTGGGATACTCGCTTTCCGTCGAGTGGTGCCGTCTGCGCGTCCGTAGAGCGCGCGACGGCCGCCGGGCTATCGACACACCCCGAACATGCCGGGGCAGCACGGATCCTCATGCAGCGTGGGCTGTGCTGTCAACACGGACGAGCAGCGAGCATGTTGCTGGGCGAGCGGGCGAGGCGCGCACTCCGCTACGCGCTTCTTCGGATCAACCGAACCGCAGCGAACGCTTCGCGATCTTGCTGCCTTCGCCGATCGTGTAGCCGCCGGTGTCGCCGAGCGCGTCGGCCACGGCGTCCCGGCGGTCCTCGGGGACCGCCCATCCACGCACGAGCAGACCCTCGGCGATCTTGTTCTTCACGCGCACGGACTCCTCGCGCACGAGCAGATCGAGGAGCGGCGTGATGCTCTCGGGCATCGCTTGCGCGAACGTCGTCTGCACGGCGTGGAAACGCACGGTCTCGTTGGCGTCTTCGAAGAAGCGCTCCACGGCCTCGCGCACGTCGCCGTGTACGGTCTCTTCGAGCGCCTGGATGATCTGGATCTTCGGCTCGACGTTGCGCGCGTACTCGGTGTCGAAGCCTTCGAGCAGATCGAGCAGCTCCTCGCGATACGCGTCCTCGTCGAGCACGGCCTCGAGCACCTTGAGGGGCCAGGTGAGGGCCTCGGCGCGCGTGCAGAACTCGATGACGGCGGGGACCACGTCCTTGCCCGCGGCGACGATGCCCCGGAACGCGAGGTCTTTCTCGTCCGCGTCCGTGATCGACGGATCGATCGTGAACGTGAAGCGCTTCAGGAGCGCGGCGGACGCGTCCGGCGTCTTCATGTCCACGAGGGCCTGGATCGCCTCCAGGCGGTCGTAGGTCTGGGCGCGTTTGTCTGCGACGACCTTGGCCGGGCCGCTGATCTTCTTGTCGACCGCGGGCGCGCTGCTGCCCGACGGGGGCGCGCTCTTGCCGCCTTTGCTACGGAGGAAGTCGAAAATGCCCACCTCTACCTCGCGCTCCGGTCCCGCTGGGATAGGGCTGGAGCAGGCTTCGCATAGGCCCTCGTCACGGACAAAGCAAGTGTTCGGCCCGCTGACGAGCGATCCGCCCCTGCGTGCCGCGGGCCTTCGAAAGCGACACGCCCCGTGATGTCGACTGGCTTTGCGGAGCTCTTGTCTCCGTCTCGGCCGCCTGCATCACGGGGCGCGGTGCGCGTTTGGGCTGCCCTGAAGCAGCAGCCCGTTTCGTCACCGTTACTGGCTGTTGCTCACCCTCGCGGGGAAGGAGAACATCAGATTGACGGTGACCATGCTGTTGAAGCGGAACTGCCGATCTTTGTTGTTGACGGCGGTGTCCGGGAAGGCTTCGTCGTTGCCCGCGCCGGCGTTGTCGAAGCCGGACGTGTTCCACGCGAAGGGCAGCGCCCTCCACTCCGCGCCGAAGCCGAAGACCGACGTGGGGTAGAAGTTCCAGCCGACGCCGAACGTGGGCGCGATGGCGATACGGCTCTCGAGCTCGAACGAGCCTTGCGCAGCGCAGGGCTGGTTGACGAGCTGATTGCCGTCGTTGTCGCGACCGCAGGGCTTGCGTTCCTGCACGCCGATGATCGCCGGGCCGACGAAGAAACTGATGTCGGTGTCGACGAAGAGCGCCGCGAACAACGCCAGCTTCCCGCGGAACGGGACGACCGTGATCTGCGGCGCGGCAACCCACTGCATGCGGCCGAGTTGATCCGCGGCAAGGTTGCCGCGCGTCAGGTTGACGGCCGTCAGCTTGCAGGCCGAGTCGGTCGCCGTGTTGGAGTCCGGGGGGCAGCCGCGATCATCGATCGCCTTCCCCTGGAGCTCGTCGGTGAGTGACGTCGTGGTCTGGATACCGTACCCACCCCAGACGCCGAACCCGATCCAGTCGGTCGGGTGCCACGTCAGACGCAGACCAGGCATGATGGTGCGCTGGTACTCGTCGAGTAGGGTGAAGGACGCGCTCGGCGCCACCTCGAAGCGGCTGGAGCGGCGCAGGCGCAGCTTGCGCACCGCCGGGGCCCCTGCGAGGGGTCCCGTGAGCTGAATCTCCTGCGCATCCACACCCGTGCTCACGGCAAGCGCTGCACATCCCGTGAGTGCCGCGAGCATCCCCCTGCGGAGCTGCCGAAGGCGAGACGCGCAAAGGCTATTCACGAATCGACGCATCATGCATGTCCCCGTACTTGGCTGAATCGTCCCGGATGTTCCGTCACGCCTCGCTGCCCGCCCTCGATTCACTTGGGCAGCCGGTATTCCCAGCTGAACGGCAGGAAGACCGAAAACCCGACCTGCGCCTGAACGTTGTTGGTGAAGCTCGTCTCGGGCGCGGTCCAGGTCGTCGGATCCTGGGCTCTCGGGTTGTTGTTCGCATCGAGGCCCGTCGCGATACCGGGGTTCTCGAGCTCGTCGAAGAAGATGTAGTCGCTGAGCTCCGCCACGACGGCAAACCAGCGGTTGAAGAAGATGCGGAGCCCACCGCCGACGTGGAACGACAGCCGGGGCTTGAACTCGAACGTGCGGTTGTCGGGATCGACAACGGCGATCGGACGCGTCGCGATCGCACCCACGCCTCCGAGCACGTAGAAGTCGTAGTGGAAGATGAAGTCACCGAACCCGGCGAACTTTCCGTACGCAGGCACGTACGAGAAGTTCGCGTTCGCGTTCCAGGCGTACTCCGTGATCGGAATGCCGACGCGGGCTGCGCGGCTCGTCTGGAAGTTGAAGTTCGAGGGCGAGTTCAGACCGGCGTAGAGGTTGCCGTTGACCCCGACCGCGAGCACGTTCGTGATGTAGAAGTTGAGACCAAGGCCAGGCGCCGGGTGCGCGACGAACTGATCGTTCATCGTGATCCCGAAGTACGGCGTGATCTCGAAGCGGAACCGGCGCAGAGCATAGATCTGCTGCACCGCGTACATCTCGTTGTTGAGGTCCCGCTTCGCGGCCTCATCCATGTTGATGCTCGGGCAGGCCGTGGGATCGATCTTGCAGATGTCCCCCAGACCTTCACCCTCGCCGCCGGGCTCACCTTCACCTTCGCCGGCGCCTTCACCCTCGGTTGCACCTTCAGCGGGCGGCGCGGTTGCCTCCTCGTCGAGGTTAATCTCCTTGGGTTGATCCTTCTTCGGTTGCGCCGCCGCCGTCAACGGCATGGCCAGCAGCGCAGCCGCCACGAGGAGCCCCACGCGAACCTGGTTCATCGCCATCCCTTCCGCAGTCCGTGCGATGTGAGCATCGATCGGTCCGGTCCGTCCGTACCAGTGTAACTGCGCGACTTCATTCAAAAAAACAGTCCACCGACAAGCGGGACGGACTATATCACGCGCAAAATCCGGGAATCAACAACCAAATCGGTTCTTCTCTCGGATCGGATCGGGTGGGACCGTCCTGGGCGAATTCGCCACACCACGGTCCACGCCCATCCACGAGAAAGTCAAACGATATCCATACACTATGCGCCGTCCGCCCCAAACGTGCGTGGCGGAGCCCCTCTCCCGCTTCGGGTCGGGACCGCGCCACGCGTTCGTCCTGTCCGGCGCAGAGGTTCACGCCGCAGCGTCCGCCGACTCGTCCGTTTGACCGAGAAGTGCCTCGATGAACTCGTCTGCGTTGAAGTCACGCAGCTCGTCGGGACGCTCGCCGATGCCGATGTACCGCACCGGGAGCGCCTGCTCTGCGCAGATGCCGAGGACGACACCACCCTTCGCCGTACCGTCGAGCTTCGTCAGCACGATGCCCGAGAGCGGCAGCGCCTCCTTGAACATCGTCGCCTGCTGCAACGCGTTCTGCCCGTTCGTCGCGTCGAGCACGAGCAACGTTTCGTGCGGAGCTCCAGGCAGCGCCTTGTCGATCGTGCGCGCGACCTTCGTGAGCTCATCCATCAGGTTCGTCTTCGTGTGCAGGCGACCCGCGGTGTCGGCGAGCACGACGTCAGCGCCGATCTCCGCCGCCTTCTGGATCGCGTCGTAGATGACCGAGCCCGGGTTCGCGCCATCCTTGCCGCTCACGACTTCACAGCCGACGCGCTTGCCCCACACGACGAGCTGCTGCACGGCAGCCGCGCGGAACGTGTCACCCGCCGCGAGCACGACCGTCCTGCCCTCGGCCTTCAGCTTGGTCGCGAGCTTGCCGATCGTCGTCGTCTTGCCCGCGCCGTTGACGCCCACGAACATCACCACGGTCGGGCGCGCGGGGAACTTGATCCCACCACCGCCTGCACCGAGCAGCTGACGCGTGCGACGACGCAAGGCATCCCAGACCTGATCGTCGTTGACGAGCTCCTTCTTCTTGATGCCCGTGCGGATCTCTTCGAGCAGCGCCTCGGTCGTCTTCACGCCGACGTCGGAGGTCAAGAGGACCTCCTCGATTTGATCCACGAGTCCGGGATCGACCTCGCTGCGTCCGACGAAGAGCGCCTTCAGACGGCCGAAGAAGCCCTCTTTCTCGCGCGCCTTCGTCAGGCCGCGGCGCAGACCCTCGACGTCCTTCTTGCGAGGCGCCGACGGCGCGGGGAGCTCTCGCGCGGCGATCGATACGGGCTTGATCGCGCCTGCATCTGCAGGCTTCGCGGCGGCCTCTGCCGCGGGCGTGGGAGCTTGCGCGGGCGCGGACTCGGCCTTCGCCTCGACGGGCTTCGCGACGGGCGCAGCCTCGGGCTGCTTCTCCACGGCGGCCTGCGCAGGCTCGGCGGTCTTCTTCTTCTCCTCCTTGGCCTCCTTGGCC
>JANMGF010000588.1:0-7951 GCA_031374535.1 Polyangium sp. (in: bacteria) | reverse complement strand
ACGTGGTTCATGTCCTGGAGCGAGCCCATGTCGGCGAGGAGCTTGGGGCCGGCGCCGCCGATGACGATCATGGGGATGCCGGCGCGTTGTGCATTGGCGACGGCGGTGACGGTGTCGGTGACGCCGGGGCCCGCGGTGACGGCGCAGACGCCGGGCTTGCCCGTGACGCGCGCCCAGGCATCGGCCGCGTGCCCCGCAGTCTGCTCGTGCCGGACATCGACGACGCGGATGCCGTCGTCGAGACAACCATCGTAAATGGCCTGGATGTGCCCGCCGCAGAGCGTGAAGAGGTGCGTGACCCCGTGCCGCGCGAGCGCCTTCGATACGAGCCTACCGCCGTGGACCTGTGCCATGCCGGGCCTATACCACGGGCGGGGGCGCAAAGGTGAAGGTGGACGTGCAGGCGACCCGACGACCAGGGGCGCCCGTGCGCGACGCGCCGGACGCACGGCATCGTGCCTCCCTGGCACGGTTGCGTTCTGGGTATCGAGGGAGCATCCCGCATCTCCCGCGGCGTGGTTCGATCACCGTGGTGACCAGCTCGTCCCCGCCACGAGCACCGATACGTTGGTGAATGCTTTTCGACATCGTATCGTAGAATTGACTGAGTGGTACTGGATGATGTGACCCAGTTGCCAGCAAAGGAATCGATAGTCCGCAAGCTCTCGCGACCGCTCAATCGACGCTGGCGTGGCTGGCGTCCGGCATCGCGTCCAAAAACGCGAGCAACATCTTCACCGATTCGCGAATATTCGAAGTACAGTCAGGGTCTGCGCTGCGGAGTCGACGTCCACATATGCGGTCGCGCCGTCTACATGAATACTGATGCGGTTCGAATTATCGGCCCGAAGTCGCCGGATGGTTCCGCTACCCGTCTCAGCGGCGGCGTAGATAGCCTTGCAGATGGATTGGGCGAGCCAAGGATCCATGGCTCGGACCTGAACCGTATGGGCCGGATGCCACAGGACCGCAAATCGAGTCACGGAGTCGAACCGAGACCGACCGACGCGACGAACTCCTCATCCGTCATCCATGCATCGGTCGTGCGCACAATCTCGTCGAGAATCGCATTCTCTTCGTCCGAAATCGCGGCGAGAGGGGCGCGCTCGATCGCAGCGAGGAGCGGATGCGTGGCGCCACGTAGCTGAACCCCGCTCTCCGACACGGGTTCGATGAGCTCGGCTGCCGCTGCGTTGTCGTGGGCCATCTCGAATCCTCTCCTGTCAGACCGCGTTCCCTTTCCTACCGCTACCAGACTGCGAACCGAAGTGCAAGCGCCTACATCGTCCACATCTCGCGCGGACAGACCTACACCTCGACCTTCTTCCACCGCCCGCGCGTATACGCCCACCCGAACAGCAAGGCCCGACAAACCCAGTCCGCCGTGCTCCCCATCCACACCCCGGCGAGGCCCATATCGAGCTTGATCGCGCAAAACCACGTCATGCCCGCGCGCACGAAAAGGCCGCAGAGGATCATCGTGCCGAGCACCGTGCGTGTGTCGCCCGCGCCGCGGAGCGCCATCGCCGTGACCATCGCGAAACCCATGAAAGGTTGCGCGATCGCACCCACGCGCAAGGCAGGGACGGCCGTCTGGAGGATGGTCCGATCGGGGGTGAAAGCAGAAATCAGCAGCGGGGCCATGGTCGCGAAAACGAGGCCCACGAGGCTCAAGCTCGCGACCGAAAGCAGCGCCGCGACGAGGCCCGCGCGCGACGCCTCGTCGGGCCGTTTTGCGCCGAGCTTCTGGCCCACGATCGCGCCCGCTGCAATGCCGAAGCCGTCCGCCGAGAGCCAGGAGATCGATTCGATGCTGACGCAGGCCTGGTGCGCCGCGAGCGCGACCTCGCCGAGGAGCGCGATGATCGCGACGTAAAGCATGAAGCCCGCGTGATAGGCGGCCTTTTCGCCGAACGCCGCGCCCGAGACGCGGAGCACACGCGCGAGGGCCTCGCCGGCGCCCGTGAAACCAGCGGCGTGGAGCGGCAAGGGGCTCTCGCGGCGGAAAAGCGCGGCCGTGAGCAGGACGCCTTCGAGGGAGAGGGTCACGGTATTCGCGACCGCGGCGCCACGAATGCCAAGCTCGGGGAAACCAAACAAGCCGAAGATGAGCAGCGCATTGAGCGCGAGGTTGATGACGTTGCCCACGCCCGCGACGACGAGTGGCGTCCGCGTATTGCCCGATGCTTGCAGGGACGCCGCGGCGATCGCCTCGACGAAGGTGAGTGGAAAGGACAAACACGCGATGCGGAGGTATGCGCCCGCCTGCTCTTGCACGGCTGCCCCTGCGCGTGGAAAAAGCCCACGGACGAAGGGGCCTTCGGCAAAATATAGGAGGCAGCCGACCACGACGCCGAGGGCCGCCGCGAAGAGGATCGCCGCGCGGGCTGCGCGGGCCGCCGCGGGCCTGTCCCCCGCGCCGACGCGCCTCGCGACGACGGCGATGGTGCCCGCGGAGAAAGCCGTGCAGACCGAGTAGAGGGTCCACGTCGTCGCCCCCGCGATCTGCATCGCGGCGAGCGCCGTCGGCGAGTATCGTCCGACCATCAGCCGACCGACGACGAAGACGAGCGTGATCAGCAACATGTGCGTGATCGCGGGCCAAGCGAGCGACCACACCTCCGACATGAGGGCGCGATCCTCGTCACGGACGAGGCGGCTCACGGCGGGGGGCGACGGTCGCACGGCCGCGGGGGTGCCATGATCGGGTCGATCGGGCAAGCGTTGAGAGGCGACTTCCAGGTCCGTGTTGAGGTAGGGTGCAGCCATGCGGATCGGTCAACGCCAAAGCTCGCTGGTCATCTCCGACATTCGCGCGATGAGCCGCGCGTGTGAGGCGGTGGGCGGGATCAACCTCGGGCAAGGCGTGTGTGATCTGCCCACGCCGCCGCCCGTGGCGCGCGCGGCGAACGCGGCGATCGACGCGAGCGTGGCGATTTACACGGCCCCCGAGGGGATCCTCCCGCTGCGGGAGGCGATCGCGGCGGATCTGAAGAAACGATACGACCGCGAGGTGGATCCGGCGTCGGAGGTGGTGGTGACGTCGGGCGCGACGGGCGCGTTCGCGGCGGCGTGCCTGGCGCTGCTGGATCCAGGCGACGAGGTTATCCTGTTCGAGCCGTATTACGGCTACCACCTGAACACGATCCTCGCGCTCGGCCTCCGGCCCGTGCTCGTGCCGACGAGGCCGCCTTCGTGGGAGATCGATCGGGAGGCGTTCGCGCGGGCGATCGGGCCGCGTACACGCGCTGTAGTGGTGTGCACGCCGTCGAACCCGAACGGCAAGGTGTGGAGCGAGGAAGAGCTCGACTGGCTGGCCGATGCGATCGACGCGCAGGACCTCCTGGCGATCACGGACGAGATCTACGAGCACATCGTCTTCGACGGGCAGAAACACGTGCCGCTCGCGACGCGGAAAAACGCGCGTAAGAACACGGTCTCGATTTCGGGTTTTTCGAAGACGTTCGCGGTGACGGGGTGGAGGCTCGGGTATTTGACGGCGCCGCCCGACGCCGCGCGGCGAATCACGGTGGCGCACGATCTGCTGTACGTCTGCGCGCCGACGCCGCTGCAACACGCGATGGTGGCGGGGCTCGGGATGCCGGACGATTACTTCGCCGAGATCGGGCGGAGTTATCAGAAAAAGCGCGATATTCTCTGCGGCGCGCTCGTGGACGCGGGTTTGACGCCGTACGTGCCGCGGGGCGCTTATTACGTGCTGGCGGACATCCGGCGGCTCGGCACGGCGAACGCGAAGGCGGCGGCGATGCTGCTGCTCGAGCGGCTCAAGATCGCGAGCGTGCCGGGCACCTCGTTTTACGGGGATCCCGTGGGCGAGACGCTCTGTCGTTTCTGCTTTGCGAAGGAGGACGACGTGCTCGAGGAGGCGGCGCGTCGCATTCGATCGCTCTGACGCGATATTTTGGGGATGGCCATGAGCGGCGGCGAACTCATCGGAGATAGATACGGCCTCGTACGGCAAATCGGCACGGGCGCGCTCGGGGCCGTGTGGGAGGCGGAGGACAACGCGGCGGCGCGGCACGTCGCGCTGAAGCTCCTCAGCATTCCCAACACGGAGATCGCGCGGCGGCTCGTCGAGGAGGCGCGCGCGGCAAAAAGCGCGGTGCACCCGACGCTGGTGATGATCCACGACGTGGGCGAGACGGCGGCGGGAGAGCCGTTCGTCGCGCTGGAGCTACTCACGGGCGAGACGCTGGCGGACCGGCTCGCGCGTGAACGCACGCTCCCGCCTCATATCGCGGCGCAAATTGGGCGGGACATCGCGACGGCGCTCTCGATTGCGCACGCGGCGCGGCTCGTGCACGGCGATATCCGGCCGGCGAACGTGTTTTTGCAGGGGGAGCCGGGCACGGAGGATCCGGAGGTGAAGCTTCTGGATTTATGGGTCGCGCGGGCCGTGCCTTCGGCCGTCGCGGAGACGCTGGGCCTCGGCTCGGCGGCGTACCGGAGCCCGGAGCAGCTCGCCTCGCCCGAGGCTTTCGACGTGCGGACCGATCTATGGTCGCTCGGGGTCGTGCTTTTCGAGATGCTCGCGGGGCAGCGGCCTTTCGAAGGCGGGCGGGCTGGGATCATGGAGCGGATCACGAGCGGCGGGATCCCGCGGGTCTCGCACCTCGCGCCCGGGGTCGATCTTGCGCTCGAGGAGATCGTGGCGCGGTGCATGGAGCGCGAGCGGGACAAACGTATCGGCAGCGCAATGGTCGTCGCGCACATGCTGGAGGTCTTCGCGGCGCAAGGGCGAAAACCGCAGGCGCCCGCGCCACAAGCGAGCGGCGGCGAGGAGGGATCGCCGGGAGGTTTGCCGTCGACGACGCCAGAAGATCCGCCGATGCGAGGGCAGCTCGGGACGCTGGTGATGGCCGAGTCGGCTCCTTTGACGCCCCCGCGAGCGCCGAGGTCGGGGCCCATTTCGTCGCCCTCATCCGGGCCGAAGGGCACGCTGATGATGAGCCCGGGGCCACTGAAGCCTGCGTCGGAGGAACGAAAGCCCGCAAAACGAGAGAAACCCGCCTACGTCCCGTTGCCGCCGCCGGTGCGGGATTCGGAGCCGACGCAGGTCTACGTCGAAGGATCGCCCGGGGCCTACGTGCCGCCGTCCATGGGGGCATATGCGCAAATCGAGGACGAGCCGACCGCGCCTCCGCCCGAGCCTTCCGGGCAGGTGCATGCCACGCGGTTCAGCGCGCGGCAGCCGCAAATGACGATGACCGATCTGCACCAGACGCCCGCGCAGCGCAGCGACGATAGCAAGCTGGGCGTGATCCTCGCCGCCTCGGTGGGGGTGGCGATCGTGGTGATGATCGGGCTCTTCGTGGTCTTCGTTCTGCTTTGACGAACGTATCTAGGGTTTGTCCGTGACCGAGGCCGCGGGCGGGCCCTGGAAGACGCGCCGGAGGCCGCCGAACCACACGAAAAGCGTGAGCAGGAGCGCGCCGAGCGTGATGGGCAGGGCCTTGTCGTTCGGCGGCGCGACGCCGATGACGAGCACGAGCACGCAGAAAAACACGCAAATCGCGGCGACGAGGCGATACCACGGGCCGAGCGAGAAGGGGCCCATCGTGGTCCAGGTCCTCCCGTAGGCGAAGAGGCCGAGCGCGATGGGCATGCCGTACGAGATGTACAGGAAGATGGTGCAAACGGCGGTGATCGTCGAATACACGGGCGTGTAGAGCGTGAACGCCGTGCTCACGGCCGCGACGAGCCAGATGGCGTGGGCGGGCGTCTTGTGGGCCTCGCTCACGCGGCGGAGCGCCCCGGAGAACGGGAGCCCCCCGTCTCGCGCGAAGGCGTACGTCATGCGCGAGGCGCTGGTGACGGTGGCGAGGCCGCAGATGTATTGCGTGACGCCGATCCCGAGATAAAGCGCGATCCGCAAAGGGCGGGGGACGATCTCGCCCATGACCCAGAAAAACACGTTGGGTCCCTTCGAGGCGCCGAGCTCCACGCTCGGCAGGGCGAGCAGGATCGAGGCGACCATCAGATACCCGAAGAGGCTCGAGAGGATCACGGCACGCAAAATGGCGCGTGGCACGGTCTTCGCGGCGCCGATGGTCTCCTCCGAGGTATGCGCGGAGGCGTCGAACCCGGTGATCGTATAGGCGGGCATGAGCAGGCCGAGCAGGAAGAGCCAGCGCATGTCGGCCGTCTCGGGCCATACCTCGCCGCCTCGAGCGCCGCTCAGGTTGGTGAAGGTGACGAGCCTCCCCCATTCGATGCGGGGAGCAAAATAAAGCATGGAGGCCGTGAGGACCGTGGCGACGACGAAGATGAGATACCCGCTGAAATCGGTGAGGCGGGTGGTGAGCCGGATGCCGCGGTGATTGAAGAGGGCCTGCGTGGCCGTGATGACGACCACGGCGACGAGCTGATGGCCAGGGCCGAGGCTCTGGGGATCGACGCCGAAGAGAGGGCCGAGCGAGCTCGCGACGAAAAGATAAGCGCCGACGTTGATGGCGGAGAGGACCGTGACGAGGCCAACGAGGTTGAACCAGGCCGTGGCCCAGCCGAGACCCTTTCCGCCGAGAATGGACGCCCAGTGATAAAGGCCGCCGGCCGTGGGGAAGGCCGAGGCGAGCTGGGCCATGGCGAGCGCAAAACAAAACGAGAGCAGGCAGGAGAGGGGCCAGCCGAGGCCAATGGAAGCGCCGCCCGTCGCGGAGAGGCCGAGGTGGTACGAGGTGAGGCCGCCGGCGAGGATACAGATGATCGAAAACGAGACGGCGAAACTGGAAAAACCACTCATCCGCCGGAGGAGCTCCTGGGCATAACCCATGCGACCGAGGAGGCGTTCGTCTTCGGCGATGAGCGCGTCCTCGCCGCGCGCGTCGGATGGCGTGCCGTCAGCGTTTCGAGCAGGGTCTTGCATGGGTGTCTCGCCGAGGGGTCGACCGGCGAGGGGCTCGGCGCGGTGTTCACGGCGAGATTCCCCTCGCGGAGGTCGAGGAGCGAGTGGCTCAGGTTTGTCGGGTCAATGCACGCCGCCCACGAGCCAGGCATACCCCGGGACGAGCACTTCTTCCGGGCTCGCACCGCCCTGGGTCGCCGAGGCCGTGCCGCGCGCGTCGCACGAGAGGCGGAAGCCGTGGTCGCCGAAGACGAAAAGGAGCGTGCGCGGCGGGGAGCTCTCGACGAATCGTGAGACGACCTGCGCCGCCTCGTCCGCAATGCCAGCGAGCCGCTCGTCGAAGCCGGGGCCGACGCCACGAAGGCGCGCCTCGACGAGGTCGAGCTTGAAGACCTCTTTCGTGCCGTACCGCTCACGACGGATCGTGGAGAGGGCGCGGCCGCGGACGATGTCGGGCTCGGGGCCAGGCTCGGGCAACGGGTCACGCAGGCCCTCGGGGCCACGGCCGAGGAGAGCGACCTGGGCCGGGGTGGTCGTGGGGAGGGCGCTCCAGAGAAGCGTGCGGTCGACGCAGACGGCGCGGCCCTGGAGGAGGGGCTTCAAGCGGGCCATGACGCGCTCGCCGAGGTCGAAGCGGAGGGCGTCGACGAGCAGGAGGCGCACGGCGCGGGCGTTGTTGAGGCGCGCGATCCGACCGGCGACGTCGGGCGCGTCGAGGACCATGAGCGGGCGCTTGCTCGTGGCGCGGATCGCGGCGAATCCCTCGGTGTAGCTGTGCTCGAACGCGGTGCGGAAGCCGTCGACGACGCGCTGGACGGAGGCGTCGGCATGGCCGCGGGAGAGGGCGCCGACGAGGGGCATGTAGCGGGTCGCGAAGAGCCGGTCGATGACGCCGGCGGGCTTGGGACCCCGGGCGTTGTCGAGGTCCATGGCGAAGGCGCGCCACTCGGCGGCCGTGAGGACACGCTCGACGGGCGACGGGGCCGCCGGCGGCGAAGGCGGCGCGAAGTCCGAAGGCAAAGGCGGCGGCGGCGGGAGCGTGTCGGCCGCCGGGGCGTTTTTGGCGGCGGCGTCGGGGGGCGGGGA
>JANMGF010000560.1:0-4429 GCA_031374535.1 Polyangium sp. (in: bacteria) | reverse complement strand
GCAGGGTGCGCGGGGTCCGTCCGGCGCAAGAGCTCGAGGAGCGCGAGCGTGCTCGCCAGCTCGTGCCGGAACCCAGGGCGATCCGCGTAGGGGGGGCGCCTCCACGCGCCCTCCGGGGCTTTGGCGAGATCCCTCTGTTGCGCGAGAGGAGGGCCCTCGGCGCGCCCCTCTTTGGTGATGGCGTTCTGAAACGTCTCGTGGGCCTTTCCAACGTCGTGCCAGCGCGCCGCGAGATCCAGCACGTGGACAAACCGCTCCGGCAACTCCACCGCGTGCGCGATGCGGAGCGCCTCGACCGCGGTTTCGCGTCCGTGCGTCGCGATGGTCTTCCAGGCATCGTGCGACAGTCGGTCGTCTTGCTCGGACTCGGACGCGAGCGCGAGCCTCCGGGCCGCGTCCTCCAACTCCGCCAGAAGGGGCACGGGCGAGACCTTGCCCGTATGTTTCGGGCTCCACCCTTGCAAAGGGTCGTAGCCGCCTGCATCGCTCGGGAGGAGGACGTTCATCGAGGGAACGAGCCGGAAAGGCTCCACCTTGCGCCATTCGCCGGAGAGGTAATCGAGGGCGAACGCGGTCCGTCCCGCATCTTTGAGGAAGGCGCGCAGCGCGTGCACGGGCACGGGGCAAAGCTCTTCGCGACGAAGGGGCGGCACGTCCTCTCGCGGGAGCTTCCGCGGAGTCGCCGGCACGTCCCGCCAGAACACGCGCACGTCTTTGTCGTCGCCGGAGCGGATGTAGCGGCTCACGTCGAGGTCGGTCCCGGTGAGATCGGCCGTCGTGTCGAAGAGGTCGTCGAGATCACGCCGCCGAAGCACGTGCGCCGGGGCGAGCGCATACAGGCGCGTGAGGAGCGCGGGCGCGGCCTCGATGAGGTGTTCCTCGAAGGCTTCGAGCGACCGAGGCGCGACATCGGGCGCCCGTTCACGGAGGAGCCGGGCGAGCGCCTCGTCTGCGGCTTCGAGATCGGCCTCCGCATAAGGCTCGGGCTCCGATGTTCCGCCAACCACGAGGACGAGACCGGCCTCTCCTTCATACCGCGCGCAGCGGCCGACGCGCTGGACGAGGCTCGACCAGGGACAGAGATCCGTGACGAGCGTGACGGCCGAGATATCGACGCCGGCCTCGACAACCTGGGTCGCGACGAGGATACGTCCGGCCGGACCGACCTCGGCCTTTCGATGGAGAAACTCTGCCCAATCCGCGCGCTCGTGCCCACGAAAGCGGCTATGCACGAGCCGGAGGTCGAGCCCGGCGTCCTCGACCCGGAGCCGCCTCTTTTGCCCCTTGCCTTCATGACGAGTTTCGTCGAGAGCGCGGAAGACCTCGACGGCGCGCTCGACGCGGTTGACGACGACGAGCGTCGTGGTCCCCGGGCGATGGCGCTCCCGGGCGAGCTTCGCGATGTCCGACGGGAGAACCGCGCTCGGGTGGCGCTCGAGGCGCTTCTCGACTTCCCAGAGCCCCCCTCGCCTTTGATCGACCGGGATACGGACGATCGCCTCGGCGAGCGCACGCGCCGTGTCCTCATGGTCGACGGTCGAGAGCCAGCGCGGTTGCAGCGTCGCGCTCGTCCACCACGTGAAGCAGGGTCGAGGCGCGGCGCTCGTGCGAAGCGCTTCGCGCGCGCGGAAGGCCGCGAGCTGGCAGCTCGTCGCGAGGCCGACGTCCATGAGCTGGACCTCGTCGAGCACCCAGAGCGTGTCCTGGTGAAGAAGGCCGAAGTCGAGCGGCCACCGTGCCCGGCCGATGCCATACCCGCGGTTCAAGGCGCGCGAGAGGAGCATGTCCTGGGTGCCGACGAGGACAGCGGGCTCCTCGGGCGAAAGCTCCCAGCGGTCCGCGTGTGTGCCGCCCATGAGCACGTGGAGGCTCGGCCGCGGCGTCACGGCGTCGAGCCAGCGCTGGATCACGTTTGCTGTCTGCTCGACGAGCACCCGCATGGGAAGGCATACGACGAGGCGCGTAGGCCAGCAGCGGTCTTCATAAAGCACACGGTGATAGAGCCAGGGGAGGACGGAGCCTGCCGTCTTACCGAACCCCGTGGGGATACGCAGGAGGCGGTCACCGCAGGTCGCGTCATCCGCGAGGGATGCTTGCCAGGAATGGGGAGCGAACCCGGTGAGCTTTTGGAACCATGCGGAGAAGTCGGGGACGTTACGGGCCATGCGCGCCTGGGGAGTGCCGGGGTGATCGGTGAGGCAGTGGAGAAGAACACCGATGGCGCGTACGCCGCAAGACTCTTCTTGGGGGCGCGAGGAGCGAGGAGGGGGGGCGCGTTGACCCGGGTCCCGGGGCGTGATGCGCTCTCTCTCACGAGGTGGCCTCATGCGAAGCGCGGCGTTGCTCGTCTTGACCTTGCTCCTGCCGCTCAACGGCGGGTGCGTGATTGTCCTCGGCGATGGGTCCGGGCCTTTCGGCGGGAGCGGCGGCGAGGGGGAGGGCAAGACGTCCGCGCTGCCGGATCCCGAGGAGTGGCGCGTCCCTCCGCCGGAACTCACGCCCGAGCAGCAACGACGGAAGGACGAGGCGGACGCATATATCGCGAAGGTGGTCTACAAGGACCGGCCCATCGAGAAGACGGTGCAGGGGTATTCGGGTGACATCCTTGATTACGTCTTGGTCCCTCCGATCGACGTCGCGATCCCGGAGATCCCGCCGCTCTGGGAAAACGCCGCGCTCCCCGAGAACGTCACGCTCTCGCTGACCGAGGTGGAGCAGTATCCCGAACTCTGGGGGCCGACGGACGCGACGTTGTTCAACCGGCCCGACTTTTCGCGGTACATCCTGGAGGAGACGGGGGCGACGTCGATCGAGGACTGGACCGCGAACTACCAGGTGCATGGGCTGCCGGATGCGGACCAGCGGCTGTATGCGGGGCTCGATGTGGTCGCGCCGAACCGGGGTGCCTCCGTGCGCGTGAACCAGTTCAAGCCTGAGGTGGCGGCGAACAGCTTCAGCTTGATTGAGCTGGCCGTGCGTTGTCCGGCCGTTGGAGAGCCAACGGAGTTCATCGGCCTGATGCTCACGGTCGATCGCATGAACCTCAGCGCGGACGCCCTGACCCCCGACGGCCCTCACCTACGGCTCCGCGTTGAGTTCGTACAAAATGTCAACGGAAATGAGACGAAGAGCTTCGATTTCGGGGGCCACTTCCGGGACCCCGGCCCGGAAACGTTGAACCCGTGGCCGTGGGAGACGGTGGGCCAGGTCCTGACGCCCTCGGTGCCTGGCGGGGCGCAGACAGAGACTTGGCTTGCCTGGGTCATGGATCTGCAAGGGAACTGGTGGGCCTTCTACAATGGCCGACCCTTGGGATTCTATCCTCGGGAGCTTTTCACGACGCTGCACCAGGGCGCGTGCGCGGTGCATTATTACGGCGAGGTCTATGATCACGATCCGGCGGACGGTTGGGCGCCGACGGAGATGGGCAGCGGGCAGTTCGCCACTGCGCCGGCCGGCCACGTGGCCTGGGTGCGGGAGCCCAAGTACCTGGACATGAACTGGCTGGTGATGGATCCGCAGGACGATGCATTCGAGCGCTGGTCCAAGCCGTACGCGTCCTCGTGTTACACGCGGTCGTCGATGGTGAACCCGGGGTTGCCTTGGCAGTATTTTCTGCTCGGTGGCCCCGGCGGCAAGAATCCCTTGTGCAAGAAACCATGAGGCGCAAGATGAGCCGAAGCGGTGGCATGTATACGTTCGTGGCGTTGAGCTTGGGTCTCGGAATCGTGGCGATGATCGCGTGTTCATCGAGCCAGAGGCCGGTGGGAGGAGGCCGTGTCGGCGTTCCTCCTCCCCAAGCGAGTGCGGGCTCCGTGGACGGGGGCCTCGATGCGTCGGCGGACGCGGGGGAGATCGCCATCATTATACGTCCTCATTGGTATCGCCCCGAAACCCGAAATTACTCCCAAATCGCCGAGGAGGACTTCGGCCTCACGCTCACCGACAAAGAAAAGATCATCACCGACACCTGTCCCGTGCGTCCGTGGTCGATGAACGTGCCGGATCGACCTTGCACGAAGGATGAGGAGTGCGGCGAGGGCTTCTGCAATCGGGGCCATTGCGAGCCCATCTTTACGTGTGGCCAGAACATGGGAAACCAATGCTCGGAGAGCCGTTATTGCCGCGGCCTGTGTTTCGAAGGGCGCTGTCGGTCGTGCGTCTCCGACGAGGAGTGCGAAAAAAAAAGGGATGAGAGCTCCCCGGGCAAGCGAAATAAGAATAGAACAACATGCGGCTCTCCGCGCGCCGATGATTATTATCCGGGACGGCATTGCCTCGGGGGTTAGGCGCACCCTCCTCCACCGCGACGACTCCCTCCCCGCGGAACACCGACCTCGAAAACGCTTCCCCGTCGCCCATCAGCACAGCCGCGCTGACCTTTCCACCGACAACGCCGTCCCTGGTCTCTCCACCGGCTGTTGGAAGA
>JANMGF010000910.1:0-10888 GCA_031374535.1 Polyangium sp. (in: bacteria) | reverse complement strand
CCCCCAGCCCGGGCGGCGGGGGGGTCTGGGGGGGCTGGGGGGGGGGGGGTCGTCCCGGGGCCTGTCCGATGACCGGCGCTTGGCCCTGTCCAGCGCCCTGGGGTCCAGCGCCTCGCTGGTCCGGGGTGGAGGGGGCTGTCCGCCCCCTCGACCCCGGACCAGGGCAGGCCCTGGACCAAGGGTTGAAAAACTGCGCGATGCGCAGTTTTTCAAACAGGCCGACGAAGAGGCGTGGTTGCCAGCAGAAACGGCGGCGCGGCCGTCTTGGTTGGCAGGGTCGTGGGTGGTCTTGACCGGGCCTGTTCGATGAACTGCGCGGTGGAGCAAGGACATGGCGACGGCGAGGCGAAGGCCCGTCAAAAGACCTCGCGATAAAGCCTTCGCCGATGGCGCGGGGCGGTAGACGGGACAAGGGCCGCGAGGCGGCGAGGGGCGCGGGGCGTAGACGGGACAAGGGCCGCGAGGCGGCGAGGGGCGCGGGGCGGTAGACGGGACAAGGGCGGCGAGGCGGCGAGGGGCGCGGGGCGTAGACGGGACAAGGGCCGCGAGGCGGCGGGGGCGCGGGGCGGTAGACGGGACAAGGGCCGCGCTTGTGGCGGGGGCGCGGGGCGGTTGATACGATGCGTTTGCCATGAGCACCGCCTCCGAAGCCAGGCCGACGCAGGGAACCCGGGATCTCGAGCTCGGCGAGCATGCGTTCCGCCTTTGCCAGACGCTCCTCCGCATCGACACGACGAACCCCCCCGGCCGCGAACGCGCCGCGGCGGAGGTCGTGGCCGGCGAGCTCGCCGCGGCGGGGCTCGAGCCCGTGATCCTCGAGGGCGCGCCCGAACGCACGAACGTCGTCGCGAGGCTCCGCGGCACGGGGGAATTGCCGCCGCTCCTGCTCACCGTGCACCTCGACGTCGTCGAGGCCGAGGCCTCCGCGTGGAAACACCCGCCCTTCTCGGGCCTCGTGGCCGATGGATGCCTCTGGGGCCGCGGCGCGATCGACATGAAAAACATGGCCGCGATGTCGATCGCAATCCTCACGCGCCTCGCCAGGGAGAAGGTGAAACTTCGCCGCGACGTGATCTTCGCCGCCGTCGCGGACGAGGAAGCCGGCTGTGATCACGGGTCGCGGTTTCTCGTGGAGAACCACCCCGATCTGGTGCGCGCCGAGTACGCGATCGGCGAGAGCGGCGGCTACACGCTGCACCTCGGGAAGACCGAATTTTATCCGATCCAGGTCGCGGAAAAGGGCCTCTGCTGGGTGCGCGCGCGTGTGCGGGGCGAGCCGGGGCACGGCTCGATGCCACGCGAGGATTCGGCCGTCATCAAGCTCGCGGAGGCCATCGCGCGCCTCGGCGAGACGCCGCTCCCCGTGCACGTGACGCCCTACGTCCGCGATTTCCTGGACGGGCTCGCCTCGAACCAGCCCGCGCCGCTGCGCGCCCTTTTGCGCCGCCTCCTGCACCCCGCGATCGCGCCGTACATCCTGCGCGCCTTGCCCGATCGCATGATCGCGCGGAGCTTCGGCGCGATGCTTTCCAACACCGCCTCCCCGACGGTGCTGCGCGCGGGCAGCAAGATCAACGTGATCCCGGGCTTCGCCGAGGCCGAAATCGATGGGCGTACCTTGCCTGGACAAACCGAGGCCGATTTCCTGCGGGAGCTCGGCGCGGTGCTCGGGCCCGAGGTCTCGCTCGAGGTCGTGAAGAGCGTGGCGCCCACGACGACCGATCCCGTGGATTCGCCGCTCTTCGACACGATACGCGCTTCGATCCTGGCGCGCGAGCCCGGGGCCACGGTCGTGCCTTACATGATCCCGGGCTTCACGGACGCCAAGTACTTCACGCAGCTCGGCGCGAAGTGGTATGGGTTTTCGCCCGTGAAGATGCCGAAGAGCATTCGGTTCGCGGATCTCTTCCACGGCCACGACGAGCGTATCCCCGTGGAGGGGCTCGTGTGGGGGACGGAGGTCCTCTTCGACGTCGTGCGCAGGTTCAGCCTATAAACGCCGAAACGAGGGGACGATGCCTGACGAACTGTCGAGACGGGGAGTGCTCAAGGTGGCGGTTGCCGCGGCAGCGGTCGCGAGTTGCAAGGCCGCGAGCAGCAGGACGACGGCGGGGGGCGGCGAGACCAGCGCGGCGCCTTTGGCTCCCGCTCCATTGGCTCCTGCGGCGGCACGACCGGCCGACGCGCGGACGCTCGGACGCACGGGCGCCCTCGTGGAGGCCGTATCGCTCGGCGGCGAGGGGATTTTGCGGACGGTGAAGCGCGAACAGGAAGCCGTGCCGATGATCCTCGAGGCCCTGCGGCTCGGCGTGCGGTATTGCGACACGGCGCCGGCCTACGCGGGCTCGCAGGACTATTACGGCGAGGCGTTCCGGCAGGCGGGGCCGGGGGCGCGCGACAAGGTTTTTCTCGCCTCGAAGACCCACGAGCGCAGCCGCGACGGGAGCTATCGCCTGCTCGAACAGAGCCTCACGCGCCTCGGGACCGACAGGCTGGATCTTTGGCAGCTCCACGATTTGCGCGGCCGGGAGGATCTCGACGAGATCTTCGGCAAGGGCGGCGCGATCGAGGCCGTCGAGGCGGCCCGGAAGGACGGACGGATCCGGTTCGTCGGGATCACCGGGCATCACGATCCGGCCATTCTGGTCGAGGCGATGCGGCGCTACGATTTCGATACCGTGCTCTGCGCGGTGAACCCGTCCGACCCGGCGCGGATGCCTTTCCTCACGACCGTGGTGCCGGAGGCGCGGCGCCGGGGGATGGGGATCATCGGCATGAAGGTGATGGCCGCGGGGCGCATCCTCGCGGACGGGGCGGCGACGCCCGAGGAGCTCATCGGGTACGGGGCTCATTTCGCGGATACGGTGATCGTGGGGATGCGAAGCCCGGCCGAGGTGCGGCAAAACCTGGGGATCGGGAGGGCGCTCGCGCCGCAGACGCAGGAGACACGCGCGGAGCTCGAGCGAAGGCTCGCGCCGCGCGCCGATGCATACTCGTATTTCAAGGCATGAAGCGCATGCGCGGGTGAGCCGCGGGGCAGACAGTCGATGAAATACAAGAAGCTCGGGAAAACGACGATGGACGTGAGCGCCATCGTTTTTGGTGGCTGGCAGGCGGGCAAAGAGTCCTGGGTGGGCATCGACGACGCCGCGCAGATTGCCGCGCACCGGGCCGCCCTCGACCGGGGCGTGACGACCTTCGACACGGCCGAGGCGTACGGGGCGGGGCACAGCGAGCGCATCCTCGCCGAGGCGCTGTCCGGCGAACGCGAGCGGATCGTGATCGCGACCAAGGTATCGTGGGACAACCTGCGGCGCGAAAAGGTGTTCGATGCGTGCGAGCGCTCGCTCCGGAACCTCCGCACGGATCGGATCGATCTCTACCAGATCCACTGGCCGGCCGGCAGCTTCGGGAGCGATGTCGTTCCGATCGAGGAGACGATGGGCGCGCTCTGCGATCTGAAGGCGCAAGGCAAGATCCGGGCGATCGGCGTATCGAACTTCGATCGGGCAGAGCTCGAGGCCGCCTGCCGGGTGGGCCCAGTGGATAGCCTTCAGCCTTGTTATTCGTTGTTTTTCCGGAAGCCCGTGGAGGACACGCTTTCGTATTGCGCGGAGCACGCGATCACGGTCCTCGCGTATTCACCGCTCGCCCAGGGGCTCCTCGCGGGCAAGTACGGGCGCGGGCACGTGTTCGCGGCAGGGGACAACCGCGCGGACAACCGGCTCTTCAAGGGCGAGGTGTTCGAGAAGGCGCTCGCCGCGCTGGACGAGCTCCGGCCGATGGCCACGAGGAACGGCGTGACGCTCGCGAATCTCGCGCTCGGCTGGCTCGTCGCGCAGAAGGGCGTGTGCGCGATCGTGGGCGCGCGGAACGCGGCGCAGGCGGTGGAGAATACGCGCGCCGGGGACGTGGTGCTCGGCGCGGAGGATCTCGCGGAGATCGATCGGATCGGGAGAGCGGTCTCGGATTCGCTGGGGCCGGGATCGATGATGTGGGATTGGTAGATCGAAAAAAATTGAGCGGGGCTCGGTTCACGCGTACCATCGGGCCGTTCCAAGGAGCACGCCCGATGGCCGAAGCCGCCCCGCCCCCCGCGTCCGACCCCGCGATCGCCGAGAAGGTCCGCCTCATCATCGCCGAGGCGCTCGCCCTCGACCCGGCCACGGTCAAGAGCGAGTCTTTGCTCATGTCCGACCTCGGGGCCGAGTCGCTCGATTACCTCGATATCGTGTTCAAGATCGAGCGCACGTTCGGCATCCAGATCACCCGCGGCGAGATGCAGAAGGCCGCGCGCGGGGACATGACGGACGAGGAGTTCGCGCCGGGCGGGGTCATCAGCGACAAAGGCAGAGAGCGCCTGCGCGAGCTGATGCCAGAGGCGAAAGACAGCATCGTCCCGGGCCTGCGGGCGGTGCAGATCCTGGGCCTCTTTTCGGTGCAGACGTTCATCCGCCTGGTGGAGGCGAAGCAGCGGGGCGAGGTCGTCGAGGGCTGATCGGGCGCGAAGCTCAGCTCTTTTTTCGCGTTCGCCTCGAAAGGCCCACCACCTCGCGTAATGCATCCGCGAGCGTCCGCAGCACCGGCACGCCGCCGAGCGAAACACCGAGCTCCACCATGGCTTTCGCGAGCTCTGGCGAGAGACCAACCACCGCGCATTGCGTCCCGAGGAGCCTCGATGCGGCAATCGTGGCCCCGAGGCGGTCGACGACCGCATCGTCGACGTTGGAGAGGCCCGTCAAATCGAGCACGATCTGTTCGGCGGCGCCGGCCACCACGCGATCGAGGAGCTGCGTATTGAGCATCTCCGCCCGCGTGGCCGATAACTCACCCACCACGGGCACCACGAGCACGCCGTCCCATACCTGGAGGATCGGCGTCGAGAGGGTGCGGATCACGCGATCTCGTTCCTCCACCTCCCGCCTCTTTTCGAGCAGCGCCGCCGTCGCCTCCTCCACCTGCTCGGCGAGCTGCGCTTGCGCCATACGTACCTGCTCGGCGCGCAGGCGCCGGAGCTCTTCGTCGAGCGTCCGATCCGAGGGGTACACCGAGAAGACCACCGCGGGCACCTCCGACGCGGTATCGAGCTCCTCGTCGGCCCAGCACGAGCGGCCGAGCGCGTGGCCGAAGATGCCGATCACCTTGCCCTGCATGAAGGGGCAACCCCAGAAACGCCCCCCGGCGCGCTGCATTCGCAGCTCCCAGGGGTTTGTCACGCGCACGCGTGCCGTGCCCGCGTCACGGTCGAAATGCAAGATCTCGAAAGCGCCCCATCCGGCCGCCCCCACGGCGCGGCCCCATGCGAGAAATCCCTGCTCAAACGTGGACCCGAGCGTGGTGACCATCGCGTTGTAATCCTCGTCGGTGCCGAAGCTCGACGAATGCGCCACGAGCAAACGAAAGAGCGCCTCGGAGATCTCGTCGACGAGGGGCGCCAGCATGCGGAAGAGCGAGGGGTTTGCCCAGAAGCTGACCGCGGAGAGCCCAAAAAAAGTGAAATCTCCCGTCTCGGTGTCCCACACGATGGGGACCTGGTTGATCGTGACAGAGGGCTTCGGATTCACGACGAGGACGGTACCACCCCTCAAAGCCCCCCGTCGATCACGATTTGCCCGCCCGTCATGAAGGAGTTCTCGTCCGAGACGAGCCACGCCGCGAGATCCGCGACCTCCTCCACCGTCCCGAGCCGCCCGAGCGCAGATTGTGCGACGTAACTCTCGACGCGGTGCTTCGGCAGCCGCGCGGACAAACCCGTCTCCAAGAGGCCCGGGACGAGGCAGTTCACGGCGATCCCGTAACGTCCGACCTCCTTCGCGAGCGCGAGGGAAAACCCGACGAGCGCCGCTTTCGAGGCCGCGTAATGGACCGGCGCGTCGAGGACACGGTCCGCGCCGAACGAACCCACGTTCAGGATGTGGCCCTTCTTCGAGCGGATCATCGATTTGAGGGCCGCGCGGGAAAAGAGGTAAGGGCCCTTCACGTTGGTGTCCATCGCCGCGTCCCACTCGGACTCCTCGAGCAACGCAATCGGGAGGACCTGCGTGAGGGCCGCGTTGTTCACGAGCACGTCGATGCCGCCGTACGTGGTCTCCACGGCCTTGATCGCCGCCGACACGTGTGCCGCGTCCGAGACGGATCCTTTGAGGACCAAGGGTTCGGCGCCGGCAGCTTCGAGCAAGGCCCGCGTCTCCTCGGCGGCGTCGCCCTGCTCGCGGTAGGTGAAGGCCACACGCGCGCCTTCCCGCGCGAAGGCCAGGGCAATGGCGCGGCCCAGGTTTCGAGAGCCACCCGTCACGAGGCAACGTTTGCCCGCGAGCCGCCTTTTCAACGTGTCCTCCCGCGGCCGAGCTGCACCAAAGGCTCGGCGGGGCGCGGGGAAAAACGGGGGTCGCGCTCGCGGTAAAGAATGTTGTAGGCGCAGGAGGGGATGTTGGAGCCGTCAGGGCCGGGCATGCCGACGCAGCAACGGCGGATGCGGTCGGTATCGAAGGTCTCCTCGTCCATGTGGGTGTGGACGTAGATCGCCTTCGTGTGCGCCTCGGCGATCCGCATCCGGATGGCCTCGTCCGTGCCCGGGGCGAACATCTGCTCGACGAGGTCTTTCAAGGCGAGGAGCACCGCCTCGGTCTCGTCGCATTCGATGTCGCCCGCCCAGAGGCGGTTCAGGACGTCCGCGAGGATCTGCTCCATCTCGGGGCCCGGCACGATGTAAAGCTCCTGCGAGAGGAGGCTGCGGAGATCTTCGCGACCCATGAAACGCGTGAAAGGGAGCCAGCGGCCGTCCTTCAGGCGGAGCAGGTAGGCGATCTGATAACAGAGCGGGTGTGCGAGGGGCGAGGGCACGAAATCGCGGACCGCGATCCGGCCGGCCGTCTGGCGCTCGATGTCGGAGAGCGCGTCGAATGCGGTGACACGCGCGCTGCGCTCGAAGCTCGCCCCGCTCTGGCCCGTGAAGGTCATGGGGTGGAACTCGACGGAGCGGATGAAGGGTTTCGAGAGCGCGAGGTCGATGAAAGCGGAGACCTCGTGGTCGTTCACGCCACGCGCGAGCACGGGCAGGAGGGTCGTGGCCACGCCGTGTTTTTCGAGGAGATCGAGGATCTTGAGCTTGGCGGAGAGGTGGTGGCCGCCGAGCATCTTCTTGTTGGCCTCGGGCTCGAAGGAGTCGAAGGAAAGAATGACGCGGGCGTCGATGCGGGCGAGCCGCTCGAGCAGGGCCTCGTCACGCAAAAATCGCAGGCCGTGGGTGGAGACGGTCACGCGACGGACGCCCGCGGAAATACACATATCGACGAGGCGCTCGAAGTCGGGGTGCTGCGTCGGTTCGCCGCCGGTCAAATTGATGATCCTGCGGTTGACGCTCGGGGGCTTCGCTCCGGCAGGCGGAGCTGCGCCCCCGAACCCCCCGGGGGCGATGTGCTGGAGGTGCCGCAGGATCGAGGCGAGCTCGTCCTCGGACATGTGGTACGCGCCGTCGTTCTTGTTGTGCGTGTAGCAGATGGGGCAATCGAGGTCGCATTTCGAGGTGATCGGGACGACCGGCAGGTGATTGCGCTGCTCGTGCTCTTCGCAAGGGCCACAATCATAGGGGCAACCCGCGGAGACGGGGCGCGGCGAGGCGGGCCGCTCGAGGACCGAGCCGTGGGCGACGGTGTCCTCGTACCACTCCGCGGAGCTCGAGACGAGCACCTCCTGCAATCCGTGCATCTCGCAGCGTTTGCGCAAGAAGATCTGCCCGGACGAACGTACGGTCTCGGCAGGGACGCTTCGTTTGCACGTCCCGCAGAGGCCCGTCGTGGTGCCGAGGATCTCCCCGCTGTCCGTCCCGTCCGCCATTGTCGCTTCACCTTTGCGAGGCGAGCGCGCCCCCGCGCCCGAGCCATTTTCGGACCGCGAAATCGGTCGTCACGATGAGAAAAAAACCAAACATGAGGTTCACGACCCACGTGGCCCAGAGCGCCGGCATGTACCGGGCCACGGGCGGGAAAGGCCGATGCGCGAGGTTCACGTTCAACGTCGGGGGCGTCATGTAATATGCGAGCACGACCGACGAGGCGAGGAAGGCAAACGAGGCCCAGGGCGCCCAGCGGGGCAAGCCAGAGCGGCGCACCTCGGCATATCCGACGACGAGCGGAGCGACGTGCACGAGCACCGAGGTCCAGGTGGTCGTGCGCGTGTCGCAAAGGTCGAAGAGATACCCCCAGAAGCCGGCGCCGAGGTGAAACGAGAAGGCAAACAAGACGAGCGCAGGTTTTCGAGCGAGGACGCCGATGGCGAGGACGGCCGTCGCCACGTGACAGGCATAAAGCATCTCGGGCAGGAGCCCGAACGGCATTTTCGCGACCACCGCGTGGAGGACGAGGATCCCGAGAAGCAAGAGGCCGACCCAGCGCGGCGTCACAGGCCCCCCGTGATGGGGAGGATGGATCCCGTCATCCATCGATTCTCGAGCAAGAGGCGCGTGATGGCGCGCGCGGCCTCCCCCGGCGTTCCGACGCGCTGGAGGGCGCTGTACCGCTTGTAATCGGCGAGCCGCGCCGGATCGAGGCCCTCGGAGATACCGCCGCCGAGCGCGCCGAGCAAGACGAGGTTCACCCGGACGTCGTTCCGGCCAAGCTCCTTGGCGAGCGCCTGGGTCATCCCGAGGCGCGCGGACTGGGTCGCGGCGAAATGCACGGAGGCGGGGATCTTGGCGATTCCGTCGAGGGCCGCCGTGAACACGACGTCCCCGGGGCGGCCCGCGAGGCGCGCCGCGAACGATTGCATGGCGACGTATACCGAGCGGACGTTGACCGCATGCATCTCGTCCCAGAGCAAATCGGTGACGTCCGCGAGCGCTCGGGTGCCGGAAAGGACGGCGGCATGCACGAGGAGATCGGGGGAGGCGTCTTCCGCGTGGAGACGATCAAAAAGCGCGCGGATCGCGGCTGGATCGGCGAGGTTCGTCGGGAAAGACCGGGCGCCGGTCTCCGCGGAGAGGGCCTCGGCAAGAGCCATCCCGCGGAAAAACGTGAAAGCGACCGATATGCCTTCGGCCGCGAGCGCTCGCACGACCTCCCGGCCCACGAAGCCGCTGCCTCCGAGCACGAGCGCGCGCCGGACAGCGGTCACGGTGCCGCCTCCAGGCCGAGTTCCATCCGGAGCGTTCGGTCCTGGCGCACGTGCCAGATCTTTTGATCGAGCCAGTAATGATGAAAGAAAATGCCCCAATATATCACGAGAAGCAGCTCGGTGAGCGCAGCGCTGCGAGAAACCGGCGCGACGCCGGGGAGGACGCCGCGCGCGGCATTGAGCGCGAGATAACCCAGCGAGACCAGGACGAACACACCATACGCCCCGAGCGGGCGCTTGCTGAGCCAGGCCGCGAGCGAACGTTCGTCCCGGCCTTCGTACCGGCGCCGGGAGACCGCAGCCACGATGGCGAGGTAATTCAGGCCGTGGACCATTCCCCCGACGATCGTGGTCGCCATGAACGCCTGCTCGGGGTCCGCCGGGTGCGGGAGGAGGGGCTCGAAGGAGCCAATGAAAAAAAGCGCGAAGAGCTGCAAGCCGAGCACGGGGCCGAGCAAATACAGGAGCGGGCGCGGGTCTTCGCCGCGAAAACGCGCGCGGCGGTAGAGGCCGTAGGCGAGCGTGGCGACGAAGAGCAGGCCGACGAGGACGAGGCCAAGGGTCGCGAGGAGGCGCGGCGGATCCAGGGGCAAACCAAGGAAAACACGATTCTGGGGATGGCCGAAGGAGAAGAGGCCAAAGGCGAGCCAGAGGGCGCCATGCAAAAAGAGGCGGTCGGCCTTGCGCGCACCGGGCGCCGTGCGGGCGTGGTGCTGGTAGATGGCGAGGACACCATACGATTGCCGGACGGCGTGGTGGAAGCTCCAGAGCGCCGCGACGAGCAGGAAAAGATCGATCGGGGCGCGTTCGCCGGTGAGGCGGGAGGAAATCCAAGCGGCGAGGCCGGGCAAAAGCCACGCGAGGCTCGTGACGAGCAAACGGCCGCGGCGCGCGCGGAAGTCCGCGTCGAGGTAGGTGCGCGCCCACGTGGCCACGAGGTGCGGGCCCTCGACGAACAACAGAAAGGCCATGAAGAGGGGCACGATCGCGGCCGGGACGGCGAGCGCGAGCGCCCCGACGAGCCCGGCGGCGAGCGCGCTGCCAAAGAAAAACAGGAGGTCGAAGCGTCGACCCCCGATCCACCGAGCTTCGGCCATGGCGCGGCCCTTCACGGGACGGGACCCTTCTACCCAGCGCGGCGGAACCTGCGGCTGTAAAGAAGCGCGCCGAGGCCGAGGATCCACGCGCCCGCGGCCCCGTAGGTCACTTTGCCGGGGGCCACGATCGAGCAGCCGGTGTCCTCCTCTTTCGGGTCTTCGCTCGAGCCGCCCGCCGAGCCGCCCGAGCCACCACCTCCACCCGCGCCGCCGCCGCCGGCGGAGCTCGTGCTGGGGCCGGGGATGTCCGCGCGCGCGGGTGCGGCAAGGCCAAGCGAGACGAGCGGGGCGACGAGTCCCAGAACGAAAAGGAGATTACGCATGCCGCGAGGAAAGCAGAAACGAGCCGCGACGACAAGGGCTCGCGAAGCAGGTCCCCACCCCTCCCCGCTTGACAAGACCCCCGCTTCGTAGGCTTTCATGGACGCGGATGCCGGACAAGAACGGGAACCTGCTCACGCTGTCGATGATCGTGAAGGACGAGGCGGCGACGCTCGCGCGTACGCTGCGGAGCGCCAAACCCTTCGTCGATCGATGGGTCATCCTCGATACGGGATCGACGGACGGCACGCAGGAGGTCATTCGTCGCGAAATGGCCCCGGTTTCGGGGGAGCTCTTCGAGGAGCCGTTCGTCGATTTCGCGACGACACGAAACCGCGGCCTCGATCTCGCGGGCGAGG
>JANMGF010000506.1:0-1852 GCA_031374535.1 Polyangium sp. (in: bacteria) | reverse complement strand
GCGTCACGGGCGCGTCCGGCCGGCCCACGCCATACCAGGACAACTGGCTCGTGCAGCACGACGCCGCGACCACACGCGGATCGAGCGGCAGCCCGGTGTTCAACGGCCAGGGCAAGGTGATCGCGGTGAACTCGGGCGGTTATCTCGAAGAAGGCGAAGAGAAGATCGCGGGGCGCAAGACCGAGGTCGTCAAGGCTTCGCCCTACAAGTTCGGCATGCGGATCGATCTCATCGAGGCCCTGCTCAAGTAGTCACGATGCTGAGGCTCGCGCTCCGCAGGCTGCTCCTGGTGCTCCCGACGTTGATCGGGGTCTCGCTCGTCACGTTCCTGTTTCTCTCGTACGTCCCCGATCCGACCGACGATCCGGCCCTCGCCGTCACGCCGTCCGAGCGCGCGCGCCTCCGCCGCGAGCGGTTCCTCGATCTGCCGCGCTTCATCAACGCCGGGACCCTCGACGTGCGCGCGCGGGCCGCCGAAGCGATGCGCGCGATCGTCGACGGCGACGCCGAGCAGAAGGCGAACGGCCGCATCGAGCTCGCGCGGCTCGGCGGCGCTGCGTTGCCCCATGTCCTGCCTGCGCTCGACTCGCTCGCGACCGGGCCTCGCACCGAGGTCGCGCTCGCGCTCGCGCCCGTCGGCGAGCGCATGGGTTTCGCGGGTGAACGGCTCTCCGATCCCGCGCGGGCCGTGGCCTTCTGGACGCGGTTCTGGGACGACCGCGGCATCGAGTTCCGGCGCGCCTCCGTGCGCAGCTCGGTTCGCCGCCTCTCGCGGTATGGCAGCGCCTCGCGCGCGGCGGAGCTCCGCGAGCTCGACACCTTCGTGCTCGAAGACGTCCTCGGCGCGCTCGAACGCCCGACCGACTCGGCCTCCTTCGAGCGAGCCCGCGCCCTCGTCGACATCGCCGCCCACGTCACGGGCCGCGACGATCGGTTCTCCCCCGCGGACGACTACGACACGGCGCTCGCTTGCGTCGAGCGGTGGGCCTCCTTCTGGATGGTCTACAAGAACGACTTCGTGACGCTCGACGGCCCCTCGCGTTTCGCGGCCATCGTGCTGGAGACGCGGTACGGCAAATGGGCGCTCGGCGCCGTCACGCGTCGGCTCGGCGTGGGCATCGACGGCGTGCCCGTCCTCGATGGCATCACGAGTCGCGCGCCGGTCACGCTCACGCTCGTGTTCGGCGCGATCGCCCTCGCGTACCTCGCGGCCCTCGTGCTCGGGCTCTTCGGCGCGGCGTCGCGCGGGCGGCGGCGCGATGGGGTCACGGCGGCCCTCGTGCTCGTGCTTTACGCGATTCCCACCGCTGTCTTCGCGATCCTCGTCTCGCCCGAGCCTCGCGGCGGCGGGCTCGTCTTGCCCACGCTCGTGCTTGCCCTCGGCCTCGTCGCGGCTCCGGCGCGGCAGGCGCGCGCGGCCCTCGCGTCGGCGTTTGCCCAGGACCACGTGCGCGCCTCCCTCGCGCGTGGAGCCAGCCGCACGCGTGCCCTCCTCGTCCACGCGCTCCCCGGCGCGCTCCTCCCCGTCGTCACGCTCGCCACCCTCGAAGCGCCGATGGCCCTCGGCGGCGCCTTCGTCGTCGAGCGTGTCTTTGGCCTCGAAGGCCTCGGCGCCGCCACCATCGTCGCCGTGCAATCGCGCGACACGAGCTGGCTCATGGCCGTCTCGATCTTCACGGCCGCGACGGCGACGCTCGGGGTCATCTTCACGGATCTCGCGTATACCGCGCTCGATCCGCGCCTCGCGGCCAGCATTCGTCGCCAGAGGCCCCGCGGATGAGCCACCGCTCCCTCGTGCTCCGGCGCGTCGTGAGGAGCCGCCGCGCGGGCCTCGGCGCCGCGCTGCTCGGCT
>JANMGF010000485.1:0-1518 GCA_031374535.1 Polyangium sp. (in: bacteria) | reverse complement strand
GCTTCCACAGCGGCAAGGTCTCGCGCGTGGTCGTGAGCAGCGCCTCGACGTGATAGAGCGTGGGGTCCAGGCCCATGTCGATGTAGCGCTGGTTGATGCGCTTGATCCAGTGCACGGCCGCGTTGAAGGCGCTCGACCCGATGAGCTTGCGCTGCTTGTCGTGCAAATGCTCCGGGCCGTCGATGCTCGTGCAGATCTGCACCTTGTGATCGAGCAGAAACGAGAGCTTCTCCTCGTCCATCAGCGCGAGGTTGGAGACCATCGTAAACTCGATGCTCTTGCCGATCTCGAGCGCGCGCCGCTGGCCATACTCGATGGCGTGCTTCACGACGGTGAAGTTCACGAGCGGCTCGCCGCCCTGGAACTCGAGCGTCACCGATGGCGACGTCGACTGGAGCATCAAGTCCACGACCTTCTCGCCGATCTCCGGCGTCATGTCGGTGTGGACCGCGTCCATGTTCGCGCGGCTCGCGTGGCAGTAGACGCACGTCTCGTTGCAGCGAAGCGTGACGACCGCGATGTGCAGGTTCGGCCCCCAGCTGAGGAACCGCTTCTTGTACGCGATGCGCTCGGCCGCCTTCGCTTGATCGAGCCCCTCGCGGAGGAAGTTCTTCGACGCGAGTTTCTCGTGGAGCGGCGCCGAAGGATCGAGCTCGCCGCGCGCGAGCGACCGGAACTCGTCCCTCGTGACGAACACCCAGTCGCCGAGAAAGTTGGTGAGCAAAATATCTCCGCCCACCTCGCGGAACTGGAAGGGGACGAGACCTGCAGGCGCCTTCGCCGCGGCGCCGAGCTCGGTGAACATCGTGGAGAGGCCACTCATGCCGGGCCTCCCGCGCGTGCTTTTTCGATCGTCAGGCCAAGCGCGTAGTTCGCGAGCTCCGCGCAAAGCACGCGCTCCTCGATGCCCTCGCTCGCCGCCTCGGGCTTCGCCGTCACCTTCACGACGTACGCCCCGCCATCACGCGAGAGCTCCGCCGTCGCGTACGAGGCGTACGTCTTCACGGCCTCGTCGATCGCGAAGCCGTCGTAGAGCTCGTCGTGGAACCTGAGCTCGATCACGACGCCTTCTCGCCCTCGGGAGCGCCCTCGGCCGCGGCCTCGCCTTCGGCCTTCGCCTCGCCCTTGCCCTTCTTCTTGTACTTCTCCTCCCAGCTCATCGCGATGCCGAGAGGATCCTCGAAGGCCGTCTCCTCGCCGATGTCCATGGCGAGAAGCTCATCGAGCCCGGGCGGGCCTGCCGCGCCGCCGAGCGCGCGCGCCGTGATCGTTTCGACGAGCTTGCGGTTCTCCTCGACGATGCGGAGACGCCACGCCTGACCGAGCAGCTCGTTCTGGAACTCTCCCGCGAAGATCTGCGTATCCGCGCCGGCCTTCTTCGCCTTGAGCGTCACCTGGATGCGCCGATCTCCCGCGCGATCGAGGTGCACCCAGCAACGATCGATGAACACGTACGCCGCACCGTAGATCGCATCCTTGGGGTACAGGCCCTCGTCGAACTCGATCCGGACCGAGCCC
>JANMGF010000465.1:0-15251 GCA_031374535.1 Polyangium sp. (in: bacteria) | reverse complement strand
TTGACGTTGAGCCAGGCGTGGAGCCCATGCTTGGCGACCTCATACGCCTCTTCGTCTTTGCGAGGCCTTTCACTCGGGCAATCCCCGCCTTTGGGGTATACCTTCCTGGGCAGAGTGATAGTGCTTAATACTCTGCCGTTGAGCCCACGCCAGGTATCGCTGCCTCCATCGCCTCCGTTGGTATAGCAGTCTATGTCCTGTGCCAACCAGGTTTTGACGCTCCGAGTCATGTTACCAATATTATCGGACGTCGGGTTTTGCTTCGCGTTCTCGTAGAGGAATTTGTAGTAAGGTTTACCCCCGGGAACGTTGTTCCCATCCTTGTCTTGCTTGATGGCGGCGGCGCCAGTGTTGAATGCATCGTCCGGATGGACTTGCGGCAGCCACTGATTCCACTCGGGCATCGGCAACGAGACAGGGAGCTCGCGCAGGTTGAGCTTACCGAACCGATCGACCACCTTACGAACCTCGGCCAGCGAGTCGCCCTTGGGAAAGAGGTACTGCTTCATGCTGGCGTCATTGTCGAGGATCGCGTTCACACCGGCACCCGCTGCCCATTCATAGACGGGTCGCGCGTCCAAGCCGGGACCGGGCTGATACGGCGGGTTCCAAGGCCGCGCCGCAGAGACGTACGCGTACTGCTTGAGTGAGCGGATGTAGCTGGCGATCTGTTTGCCCTGCTTATCGCTGAGGCCGTGGAAGATCGCTCGCTGTATGATGGATCGATTCGAGAAATTGAAGTACTTGAGATCGCTCCCGTCGCTCGTGTGGCAGTCGGCGCAGGATGCCACGATCGCAGGGCCATCGCTGCCGTTGATGGCGTCTATGCCTGGATCATTCAGAATGTCACGGTCGGCCCAGAGCGATTTGCCCGCCGCGATATCGGCGTTATTGTTCAAGGGCGGCGTCCACGTGCCGGGGTCATCCACGTTGAAGTGGCTGGGCTTCAAGACTCGCTGGCCATTCCGTATGATGTCCATCCCGATGATACGGAAGCCGATGCTGGGCGGCGCAGCTTTATTGTACTTGAACTTGAACGTGTTTTTACCTGCCTTGATTGTGCCCGCCTTGAGCGGGATCCTCATTTCGACGGTGCGGAAGAGTCCGCCAATACCGCCGTAATTCTTTGCGGCACCGAGAATTTCGATGCTTTTGTTGCCATAGGTATTTTCCCCCTCCGTGTAGTTCTTGAGGGCGATCGGAGTGCCGCCGTTGATGCTCACCGTCGCCTTGACCAGAGTTTCGTTTTTATCGCGGTCGTTGTCGTGGTAGCCGCACCCATTGCAACGCAGGATCAGGTCCGTCATGCCGGTTGGAGCAACGATCGATAGTTCCCTTACCTCCTCGGTCCCCTCCTTACCGAGGACCTCGATCGGTAGCGCTACTTGGGCGGCAACCCCCGATTCGTCCACGTCAATGTCATCGAGATCCGACTCGTCCGCCGCGATGCACCCCGTCATGGCGAGCATCAAGAGGACCAGGATCCCGCGGTGCATGTTCGGCTCGATTGCTCCAGCGAATTTCGTGACACGCATGTTCATTCACCTCGCGCTGCAAGGTTCCGTTCAGCTCGTGGCGACCCAGACCTGCTCTGATCTGCCGGTGGGACGCCCCGGTGCTGGGTCGCCCGTTGACTGCGATCCATTGGTTCCAACGCGCCTCTTAGGCAAGAAGCATGCCCGTCGCGATGCAGGGGGCGCGGCGGCGCTCCTATGAACTCAGCATCATCGAGGAAAGCCCGACGACGCTGCCAGCGAGATGGGTACACCCGGCATCGCGCTGGTCGAGCTGCGCAGCGTGAAAGGTTCGCCGCAACCTGGTCAGATGAGCGAATTGTTTAAATGTCTGAGCGAATTGTTCAAATGTCTGAACGAATTGTTCAAATGTCTGAACGAATTGCGTTTTTGCCCACTCGTTCGTCCGCTCGATCTGCGCGGATGTCAAGACGAAGCGGCAGGGCGGCCGTCCGCGCCTCTCTCTGCCTCGTTCAGAGGTTCTTGACGAAGTAGTCGCGGATGAGCTCCTCCATGTTGGTCGCGCCGAAGACCACCTGATCGAGGCGGGCCGCGAGCGCCGGGAGCCGCCGCACCAGCGCGTCGATCACGTGGGCGGCGAGATCTTCGGGGGAAGGCGCTCGCCCTCTTCCGCGTCCGAGCCCGACATAGACTCGCTCTCCGAGGGACTATCGCTGCGGAGAAGGCGGCCAAGGGCGCGAGCAAAGAAGCCCCTATATCCCCGCGCTGATTCTATCTGCCTGCACGCTTGACAGTGGAAAATTTATATGGATGATGAAGATCACACGTACGATCGTTCTGACTTCCGTCCTTTATGCGAAGTCCTGGCACCTGCCCCGGCAACAGAAGAATTTGTGTTGGAGGACCTATGACCCAAGTCAACCAGAGCTCAGCGTTCGTCGTACTCCCGTTCGTCGTACTCGCGTTCGCCGTCCCGGCGTGCGAAGGAGGCGGTTCGCAAGACATGGACGACGGTGGCGCCGCTGGCGGCGGTGGCGCCGCTGCCGACGACGCCGGCCCGCCGCCACAGTCTCACACCTACGCGAAAACGGAGGGCCCGAACAAGAACCCCCTCAAGGGCTGGAACGCTTCCTGGTCGTTCGACAACCCGGAAGCGTCCGTGGGTTTTCAATACGTCCCATGGAAAACGTTCGAACCGCAGGACGACGTTTTCGATACGGCGGCCGTGGAGAAGATCATCGACCAAGGAGGCACACGCAACCGTCACTTGATCCTGCGCTTGTACTGCCAGTGGGGCGGAGACGAAGAAACCTTCGATGCCACCGCATGCCCTTCTTGGCTGAACACTGCGAAGGGCGTCAAGTTGCTCGTCAACGCCAACGGCAAGACACTGGTCGACTTCAACGACCCAACGTTCGTCCAAGAGGCGACGGAGGCCGTCGCAGCCTTTGCACAGCAATACGACTCTGACCCAAGGATCTTCACACTTCAAATGGGCTTGCTCGGGTACTGGGGCGAGTGGCACACCTTCTACTATCCAGGCTATACGTTCAGCGATGCGACGATGAACGGCATCGTCGATGCCTACAAGAGTTTCAAGAACAAGCGCATTGCTGGCCGATACCCATGGAGAGAGCCGCTCAAGTCACTCGACTGGATCGGCTACCACAATGACTACTTCTTGGCGAATAACGCCCACAGCGACGAGTTCGACAGCAGCATTTCGATGGGCAACAAGTGGCGGCAAGGCCCCATTGGGGGTGAGGCTCCACCGGAGTCTGGAAACGACGGGGGCAATGCGCTTTACATGAACGGCGCCGGAAAGGGAATGATTGAGGCTGGTCACTATACAACCATGTCTCCAGGCGGATACCACCGGAAGGAAGGGGAGGCGAACTACGACGACTACATGTATCTGCACCGGCGAATGGGGTACAATTTCCAGATTGATGAGGCCTTGTTTGTTGTCGAGGCGGCGACAAACTCGACGCTTCCCGTCGTCGTCAAAGGTACGAACGTGGGCGTGGCGCCGTTCTACTATGACTGGGATATCGAGCTTGCGTTGATCGACGCTACGGGAGCGCTGGTGGCGAAGTCGGCGAGTTCACAGAAGCTGAGCGAGATTGAGCCGGGAGATGGTTTTCAATTTGACGCGACGGTGTCTTTGAAGAACGTGGCTCCCGCCAGCTACCGCGTAGGTATCCGGCTCATCCAGCCCGGCGCCGCAGCCAACAAGAGCCAAGCCTGGAAGCTCGACGCGCGCAACGTCTACGTGCAGTTCGCGAACGAGCTCCCTGCTCTTGAGGCGTCCTGGAATCAACAGCATGCGCTGGAGGGCGGCTGGTCGATTCTTGGCGATGTCGTCGTCACGCCGTAGCCGACGTCCCCGCTCTCTCCGCTCGCAAAGCGTAACCGCCCGACCAACCGCGTCCCCGAGCGCCGCCACCCGGCGCCGGAGCTGTCATGCCCCGGCCCGGGTTCCCTCGACTCACGTGCGGCCTCATCACCGCCGTCTACTCGTAACACCGTAACACCTTCGTTCCCGGCGTGCAGACGTCCTCGCAGACGAACACGACGTCCGCGTCGCCGCTCGTGGCCCGGGCGGATGCGCCCTCGGTGGACGCGCGGAACGAGGTGCGCACGAGCACCCCGCGAATACGGGACGGCTGGACAGGCATGGTTTTTACCTCCGATACGTCGAGCGAAAAGAAAATCTCTTCACGCAGAGTCGATAAATACGGATTCCTTTACCCCCACCCGCGCCGACGCGATACGGAAATCCTGGGGGGCAGCCCTTTGTGATATCGTGGCCCCCATGAACGACTGGCTCTACACGACGCCCTCGGCGCTCCGCGGGAAACGGGCTTTTCGCCTGGGCCTCGCGGGCAACTACGGCATCGACGAGGACGGCGTGCGCGCGGGCATCGATCGGGGCGTGAACACGTTCCTCTGGACCGCTCGCAACAAGGGCATGCGCGCGCCCCTCCAGGCGGCGATGGGCTCGCGGCGCGACGCGATTGGCCGTCATCGGCTTCGCCTCGATCGGGTGGTTCGGCTGGGGCGTGCGCTCGGGCGCGGAGAAGCTCCTGCAACAGCTCGGCACCGATCACCTCGACGTGTACCTGCTCGGCTGGCTCGGCACGGGCTCGGCATGGACGGACGCGACCCAAAAGGAGCTCCTCCACCTGCGCGAAAGCGGCAAGGTCCGCGCGATCGGCGTCAGCATCCACGACCGCCTGCGCGCTGGAAAACTCGCCCCCGACTCGCCGCTCGATCTCCTGATGTTGCGGTACAACGCGGCCCACCCCTCGACGCGCTGGAGAAGGGTCCGCTCACGGAAAACGAGGCGCAGTGGATGCGCGCGTTCGGGCGTAAGGTCCACGGCTGAGAGGCCCTTCCCCGAACCCTTGACTTCGCCCGTGAGTGGCCGTTTACTGCGGGGAAAATCATTCGTGTGCCAACATGCGAGCGGTTTTCAATCCTCATCGAGGGGAGCCGGCCGTGTCGTCTGATCTGGCATTCGGGTCTGTTTTTGCCGGCCGTTACCGCATCGAACGTCGCATCGCCTCGGGAGGCATGGGGGCGGTGTACGAGGTCGTCCATCTCGAGACGAACCGGCGCCGCGCGCTCAAGGTGATGCACGCGAACTTCCTGCAGAGCGACGATCTCCGCGGTCGTTTCCGGCAGGAGGCGCGTGTCGCCGCGGAGATCGAGAGCGAGTACATCGTCGACGTCTTCGACGCGGGCATCGACGAGGCGACCGGGATGCCCTTCCTGGTCATGGAGCTTTTGCGCGGCGAGGAGCTCGGCAAGCGGCTCCGGCGCGCCGGGGCCTTGCCGCCGGCGGAGGTGCTCGCGTATCTGCACCAGACCTCGCTCGCGCTCGACAAGACGCACCGCGCGCACATCGTCCACCGCGATCTCAAGCCCGACAACCTGTTTCTCTGCGAACGCGAGGACGGGCCGCCGCGCATCAAGGTGCTCGATTTCGGGATCGCCAAGATCGTGGCCGCGGGGGCGACGGGGGCGGGCGCGACGCAGTCGCTCGGGACGCCGCTCTACATGGCGCCCGAGCAGTTCTTGATGGATTCGTCGGTCTCGCCCGCGACGGACATTTTCGCGCTGGGGATGATCGCCTTCACCCTGCTCGTAGGCAAACCGTACTGGTTCGAAGAATCCCGGGGCGGCGCGAATGTCTTCGCGTTCGCCGCGCATGCCGCGATCGGGCCGCGTGAGCCTGCGACGGCGCGGGCGAGCCGGCTCGGCGCGGGCTTGCCGCTCGCCTTCGACGCGTGGTTTTCCCGCGCGACGACGAAGGTGCCGTCCGAGCGATTTGCTTCCGCCACGGGCGCGGTGAAGGCGCTCGCCGAGGCGCTCGGATTGCCGCAGCCGGGGGTGCTCGGCGCCGGGATCCTGCCGCCTGGCTCGATCCCGCGGATGCCCTTTGGTTCCCAGCCTTCCGAGGTGGCGATCGCTTCGCTCGACACGCAGGCGACGGTGCCGATGGCGCCGCGGCGTGCGCCCATGCCGAGCGGGGCGGAGCAGGCCGGAACGCCGATGGGCCCGGTCATGACACCCCTCGGGAGCGGGATGACCGCGGTTCCGGCGGGGCGTCGGTCGGCGCCGACGGGGCTCATCGCGGCGGGCGCGGGTCTCGCGTGTCTGCTGGTGGCGATCGTGCTTTTCCTGGTGCTTGCGGGGGGCGAGGAAACCAGGGCGCCGGAGCCGACGGCGGCGGGATCGGCGCCGGAGGTCACCGTAAGCGCGGATCAACACGACCAAGCTGCGGTTGACCTGTTCCATGGGCTTGACGGACGCGAGCCTGCCGCGCCTCCACCGCAGGAGAGGGACGTCGCCGACGCCCCGCCGGACCCGGACGGCGGCCCCTTGAACGGCAACACCTCGGGAAAACCCGCGCAGCTGGCGGCGACGTCGAGCTCAAGGATCTTTACAAATCAGGAAGAAACCATGATGCGCAAAGAGCTCGAGCCCAAGGTCTGGTCGGGCCGGGCGAACGTGCAGGACATCAGGCTGCTCATCGCAATATGCCGGCACCAGCGCGACCAAGCATGCAGGGATCGTGCGATTGCAATCCTCAAGAAACAGTCGGGCGACTGAACACTCGTTCCAAATCCTCGTAGTGATCCTCCCCCGCTTCGACAGACACCCCCGAAGGCGCGAACAGGCTCATGTTCTTTGTGCGGGCGATCGAATCCGCTAAGAAGTTCCACTTTGACGATCCTGACCGTGGTGTCTCCTACCCTCTGAAGACCTTTCGTTCTAGACCGTTGCTCCCTGGACGAACCCTGGGGTTTGCCCCAGCCCGCACGGACAAACGTTCGTCTTGACTAGCCTGGGATGGCCCGTGTACGCTCGCGCTCATGAAGCACCTCTACCTCGCAAGCACGGTTCTCCTCGCGGTCTCCGTCTCGTCCTCGGTGGCGCGGGCCGATGAGCCTGCGGCTACGGCTCCCAGCCCCCAGGCCCCCATCATCCCGTACACCTCCTACACGTCGGTTCGGTCTAAGGAGATGTTTTTTCCAACGGCGATGCCTCACCTGAAGAAGGCCCAGGCCCTCGAAAAGGAGGGGAAAACCCAGGAGGCGCTCGAAAAATATGCCGAAGCCTATTTCGTCCAACCCCTGACCGACGTGGAGGTCGAGGTTGCGCTGGCGCAGGCGCGCGCGGGCCTCTATCTACCGGCGGCTCGTACCCTCCAGACTGTGCTATCGAGCCAATACGCCAACGGCCTCACGGTCCACTCGCGCGAGGATCTGATGAAGTACCTGAACGCCATCAAGCGGCACATCGGAACAATCGAAATGAAGATCAACGTATCCGGCGTACGAGTCACCGTAGACGGAGAGTATGTGCGAGATTGGCCTTACTTCAGCGAATTTTACGTCGAGCCAGGCCGGCACACCGTCAAAGCCGTGAGATCGGGCTATTGGCAGAATCAGACCGAGGTCGAGGTCCAGAAGGGAGAGCAAAAGGAACTGTCGATCGCGATGCAGGAGCGAATCAATAGTCACTATGTCGCGTTCCCGTCACCGCCGATCAACTTCTCGATCAATGCAAACCTCTCGACAGGCTCGAAAGAAGACCAGCCGACGTGGCCGAAGGGCCTCATGGTCGCCAGCGGGGTGGGTCTCGCATTGGGGCTCGGCGGTCTTGCCACCGGAGTCTTGATGGCCCAGAGGAGCCCAGAACAGGCAGGGACTTGGTACGGGGTGGCGGTGGGGGGCGGGATTCTCAGTGCCCTGTCTGTAGGTGGGCTCGTCATCGGGATTGCGAACCGTCCCGATCCCGCTCCCCCGAACGTCATCATCACGCCCCAGGTCGCCAAGGATGGCGGCGGGGTGCAGGTCAGCGGCACAATGCCCTGACGGTGCTTCTGAGGCCGATCTGCGGCCCCGTGGTGGGTTGACGGTGGGGCAGCCACCTGCCCCCTTTTGGCCACGCTGCGGGCCGGGAGCTGCGCCCCTGTAGCCACTCCCTGACGATCGCACCGAGGAGCCGGCTTCTCGTCGTGGTTCTGCGCTCGGCCTCCTGGTCGAGGATGGCGATCTCCTCAGCGGTGAGCCAACAGCAGGCCGACTGCCAATCGCCTCGGCACGACCCGTACCAGGCCACCGATCGCTGCCCATATCACCAAAATCGCAAAGGCGTAGCCCTTCCGGGCCGCGGCCAGACCCCGCGGGGTCCCTGCGCCGAGTACTTTGCGTAGTACGAGTCCCAAATTGAGCGCGGCGATATGCGCGAGGTAACCTTTTCGTACATTCTCGCGACCCCGGAGCCTTACTCGTCTCAATCCGCCCGTCTCGCAGGCATGAGCGAATGTTCGCTCGATGACTTCACCCCGTTTTCTTTGAAGGGCGCGCCCCTTCGGCCGGCGCACGCGGTTTCGATTTCCGTAAAATGCTTGTTGCATGTCCCAGCTCTTGTCCTGCCACTTCCGGACGGGCTGGCTCCTCTCCGGGACGTGTGTGCTCACGTACCCAGATCGCAACGTTGTCGCTATTGCAGGTATCCCTCTAGCAGTATCCCCTAGCGTGAAGACGCCGGGAAGCAGGACGCCATCTAGGATCTCCTATGGCTCGGCTGGCGGCAAGGCAAGGCGAACCAAGCGGCTCACGATGCGCCCGGGAACCGAGCGTCCCATGACGGTGACCGGGTCGGCGGAAGCCCGCGGGAGCCGGTGGAAGCCGCGGGAGCCGGAAACCAGGTTGACCTGGAACCGTCCACCCCCCTGGCGGCTCGACGCGCTGGTTCGATGAGCCAAGCCCCTGAACGGTCCGCGAAAGCCGCCCCCCTCCCCCACATTCTTGCCCCCCGCCCCCTTCTCCCTTACCCTCCCCGCCCACCACCCCGATCCCCGCGGAGGAGCCCCACCATGGCCGAAGTCAAGCACGGAACCGTCTCCCTCACCATTGCCGACAACCTCACGCCGCCCCCCAATGCCGGCAGCCTCTCCGCCGACGAGGTGAAACGATTGCCCAAGGCGCCACGCGGGATCGGCCTCGTCGGAATGCATACGGCCGACGCGATCACCAAGGCCGGCGACAAGCTCACGCTCCCCAAGGGCGTCACCGCCGACGCGCTCCTCGCGGCCTGCGACCGCGCCGATGGGATCGATCAGGTCATCGTCGATCTGGAAGTCGTCCTGACCATCCTCAAGCAGGCCAACCTGCTCTTCGACGCCGAGGCCTGGGAGCTCCTTCGTAAGGTCAATGGGCAGCTCAAGGAACAGATGAAGTACAATCCCGAGCTCGCCCCCATCTTCCGCGTCCTGCTCGACTTCATGAGCCGCGGCCCCCGGCCAACCTCGCCCACGCCGACCGAAGGCTGATCTCCCCCGAACCCCTCCCGACGCACCCGAGGGCCCCTCCGAACGGTCTTTCGACCGAATCGAGCGCTCCCGAAGACCGCTCGGCCCGCTCCCGACCGCGCTTCGAATGCTCCCAGCGCCCTTCGCACCGAGCCCCCCGAGCGCTCCGCCGACCCCTCGGAGCACTTCCATCAAGCATTCCACGGGCATCCAGCACACACCCGGAAAACGTTGGGATCGCTCGAGCCAACCCGGCCCATCGGTCGGGAGATGCCCTCGGTTCGGTCCGCCGAGCGCCGCCGCGAGATCGGCGCTCGGCGCGGATCACATCGCGACGAGCCCCCCGTCCACCAGGAGCTCCGTGCCCGTCACGAATTTCGCGTCGTCGGAAGCCAGGTACGCCACCGCCGCCGCCACGTCCTCAGGCTCGCCGAGCCGGCCGAGCGGGATCGACTTCGCGAGCGCCTTCTTCGCCCGCGCCGCGTCCTCCGCCCCCTCGACCATCGCGTCGACCATCGGCGTCTCGATGAACGTCGGATGCACCGAGTTCACGCGGATCCCGTACCCCATCTTCGCGCAATACATCGCCGCCGATTTCGTGAACGTACGCACGGCGCCTTTGCTCGAGCAATACGCCGCGAGGTTCGGCGCGCCGAGCATGCCCGCCACGCTCGACATGTTCACGATCGCCCCGCCCCCGCGCGTCTTCATCACGCGAATCGCATGTTTCGTCCCGAGGAACGGGCCCTCCGCGTTCACCGCGTGCACGAACCGCCATTGCTCGAGCGTCGTCGATTCCACGTCCCCCACGACGCCCACGCCCGCGTTGTTCACGAGCACATCGAGCCGCCCGTGTTTCTCGATCACCGCGTCGATCACGGCGACCCACATAGCTTCCTGCGTCACGTCGAGCGCCCAAAACTCCGCCCGCGCGCCGAGCTCCGCCGCCACGGCTTCGCCCCGATCCCGCACCCGGTCGGTGATGACCACGTGCGCCCCCTCCGCGTGAAGCCGCCGCGCCGTCGCCGCCCCGAGCCCCGACGCGGCACCCGTGATCAACGCCACTTTTCCCTCGAATCGCTGCATGGTCGCGAGGAGAGCGGAGGCCCCCGCTCCGTGTCAAGCTCGCTCCCAAGAAAGTCGGGACCTTGCTTGGACGGACGAACGGTTGGCCGCTCCGGTCCTCGTGGTTATTCTTTCCGTCGCATCCCCATGACCCTGCTCGAATCTGCGACCGAAAACGCCACGAACGCCACCCTGCTCGCGCCCGTGCCCCCAGGCGATGAGTTCGCCGCGGCCCAGACCGCCGTGGCGCCCGCGAGCTTTACGCACTCCTCGCGGCCGCCGCACGCGTCGGCCCTGCGCACCACCGTGCTCCCGTGCGTCCTCGGGGAAGGCACCGCGGTCCGGCTCGTGGCCCAGACGAAGTCGCGGTACGAGCCCATCAAGACGCTCGGCATGGGCGGAATGGGCGAGGTCTTGCTCGTGCACGATCAGGACATCGCCCGCAAGGTCGCGGTCAAGCGCCTGCTCCCCGAAGCGAGCGATCCCGTCATGCTCGCCCGCTTCGTGGAAGAGATCCGCACCGTCGGTCGCCTCGAGCACCCGAACATCGTGCCCATCCACGACGTCGGGGTCGACGAGCTCGGACGGTACTTTTTCGTGATGAAATACGTCGAGGGCGAGACGCTCGAGGCGATCGTCCGCAAGCTCGCCGACGGCGACCCCGAGACCCATCGCAAGTACACCTTCGAGCGCCGCGTCGAGATCTTCATCGACGTCCTGCAGGCGCTCTCCTACGCGCACGCGAGCGGCGTCGTGCACCGGGACGTGAAGCCGGCGAACGTGATGGTGGGACGGTATGGCGAGGTCGTTTTGATGGACTGGGGCATCGCCAAGCCCATCGCGGCCGAACGGGATCTCGCCCGGGGCGCGGATGCGACGTTGGGCGACGAGAGTGATCGCGGGCGGATGTTCATGACGCACGTCGGCGCGCTCATCGGCACCCCCGCGTACATGTCCCCGGAGCAGGCGCGCGGCGACGTGGACCTCGATCCGCGGAGCGACCTCTACAGCGCGTGCGTCCTGTTCCACGAGCTCGTCACCCTGCGCCACTACCTGGCGGACAAGCAGACGATCGGCGACATCCTGGCAGGCGTGATGGGCTGCGACGTCACCACCGCGGACGTGTACGCGCACCCGCACCCGGCCCAAGCAGGGCTGCCGCCCGAGCTCATCTACTTTGCCCTGGATGGGCTCGCGAAGGAACCGGCGAAACGATACCCGTCGGCGACGCGGATGATCGAGCTGCTCCAGGAGTGCCTGGAGGGCCGGATCCACATCGCCTGCACCGCGACCATGGCCAAGCGGTTCCTGCGCGAGGCGGCGCGGGTCGTCGACCGGTACCCACGGCTCATGTTCTGGAGCCTCGTGGGGATCGCGGGGACCCTGATCTTCGCGGTGGTGGCGTTCGTACGAATGGTCGTGGCGTAACGTACGCAGCTGGCACGTGTGCCGGGCACGTGTTGGCACGCGTGCCAAGGACGGTGGGGTCGAGGGAGCGGGCTCGGCTCAGGCGGCGAGGAGCCGCGTGACGAGCGCGCGGGCGAGCTTCTGGCCATCCTCGGGGATGGGTTCGAACCGCAGGGTCCGCTCGGTCGAGTGTCCCGTGGGACGCACGGAGAGCTTGTGCCCCCGCGCGAGGCCTACGTGTAAACCGGGGAACCGGGCCCGAAGCTCCCGGGCGAGCTCGAGCCGGTCGCCCGTCGGGAGCGCCAGCACGACGAGCGCGCAATCGAAGGGAACGGGGCCGTCGAGCGCCAGGAACGCCTCGCGACGTGTGCCGACCTCCACCACCTCGAGCCCTTCCGCTCGCAATCCGCGAGCGATGATCTCCGTCCGGTCGTGATCGTCGTCGATGAGCAGGACACGCGCCATGAGTCCGCACCTCTTCCGTGGTAGAGCAGACTGGATTGCAATCGTCGTGCCGTCGTGATGATACACGCCCCGAGGGGGAGAAACGTGCTTCCGCGTCCTGTCGAAAGGAGCTCACTGAGGGTTTCTGACCTCACCCCCCGAGGCCCACGATCCGCAGTCCTCCGCGAGGCGCGGTCGACGAAGCCGGGACGAACTGCCAAAAAGGGCTAGTCATGGAGCAGGACGTCGACCGTCTCGTTCGCCGCGAGGGCGGGCAGGACGAGCAGCCTCCCTCCGTCTTTCGGGGGCAAGAGCACAGCGCCCGCCGGGGCCAAAACGTCCTTGATCACCGCCCCCACGCGCAAGGTGAGCCCCTCGACGGCCTCCCGCGGGCGTAACGAGACGGTCACCGTGTGTTCAAGCACGTTGTAATCGATGAGCGTGAACGTGACCGCGTCGCGCGCCTTCCAGAACTGGCCGAAGGTGTCGACGCTCATCGCCGACACGCCCTCGGGTAGGCTCGCGAGGATTTGCTCCTCCGCGGCGAGCTTGTAGTCGGTCACGTTCGGGTGGATGAGCAGCGAGGTCGGGGCGCCGTTCCGCGCGTTGGCCTCGATGACGGAGAGCGCTTGCTCGACCCGGAGATCGAGGCGCGGGGGCAGCTCGTCCTCCAGCGTCACGGGCAACTCGAAGACTTCCGTGTCCTGGATGTCCGGCCAGGAGGTCATCAGCCGGTAGGGAAAGTTCGTGAGCACCACGCCGACCGCCTGCGTCGAGTCGACCCCGTAGCCGACCCGCGAGAGCGCCAGGGGTGATTCGTGGTGGTACGAAAGTTCACCGGCGCGGAAGCTCTTTGTCTCGTGCGACACGCCCGCCGCGGCGAGCACCCCGTCGATGAGCGACTTCGAGACCCGGAGCTCGCCGTAAACCGTCCCCCCCTCGGTCTCGTACGCCTCCACGTTGTACGGGGAATACGTCGGGTACGCCTCCGAGCCGTCGCCCACGTTGAAGAGGTGGAGCACCTTCGAGTGCGCGACCGAGTGGGAGCCGACCGAATGGCCGAGCTGCATGAAATACGAGAGCTGACAGCCGCGATCCCGGGTGAAAAACGCATGATCCTGGGTGTCGTCCACGTACTTCGTGTGGGCGAAGTACGTCGTGGACGCGCCCATCGCCGCCTCGCGCTCGGCGTAGGTGACGGATCTGTCGTAGCTCGGCCCCCAGTCGAGATCGTGGGAGATGAGGAGAGGGGCCGACAGCCCGTGCGGGGCCGTATGAAGCCGTACGCCGAAGCGCGCGTGGGTGTCGTAGATGTCGCGCATCATCAGGAGCCAGGCGTCCACCCCGGGCTCGAAGACGTTGATGTAGCCACGCGCGGCGCCGTCGAGCGGATAGCCGAGCTGGCTGCGGATCACGACGTCCCGGAAATCGACGCCCATCGTGTAGACCATCGCCGGACCCACGTTCCTTCGCACGATCGCCGGGGAGCCGTCCTCGAACGTCGCGAGCACCACGACGCCCTCGGCCGCCGGGTCGAGGTCGAGGGTCCACGTGTTGAGGAACTCGTCCGGCCCGCCCCCCAGCGGGATCTCTCGCTCTTCGGGGCGATCCAGGGAAGGAAAGGCGGCCTCGCCCTCCGCCGTCAGGCGCACGAAGTGGTGCGGCAGCGCGAACGTCGACCCGGTGACCCCCGCGAGCTCACGCAGAAAGGAGACCTGGGAGTCGCGCCAGACCAGGACGCCCCCCTTCCCGATGAAATTCGCCATCGCCTCGAGGTCGGTCGCGTGAAAGTGCTCCTCGTAGGCCTCCGGGAAAAAGAGGGCGATGTCGTGCTGGAGCGCGAGCTTCGGCGCCGTGGTCGTGGCGAACGGGATGCCCATGGGCGCGAGCACGTGCTCGACGGCGAGGAGGTCCTGAACGTCGGCCGAGAGCGCGAGGACGCCGACCTGCATCTGCCAGTGCTTGCCCGGCGGGGTCATCGTGACCTTCCTCGGTTCGAGGGTCGCATCGACGGGGACAGAAAGCGTGGGGAGCCCCCAGAACTTGCCCTCCACCTTCTCCGTGACCGTCGGCTCCACGCAGGCGGCCGTCTCGCCGTCGTTATCGGGATTGAAGACGTTCGGGTCGAACGTGCCGGGCTCGGCCTGTCCACACGCCGCCATTGCCAGGAAAAACCCGATGCCCGCCAATCGTGAAGACCGAGAAATCGCCCCGCGGAACGAATGCCAGATGATCATGGGATGCGGAGCGTAGCAAAAAATACCGAATTGGTACCCTCGCCACATCTTTTCGGTGGGAACGATTCCGGTCATCGGGGGCGACGTACCCCGGGTCCGGAACGCCCTCAGTCGTACTGCGCGAAGATGAAGTACCGCGCGTCCGAGGCGCCGAGCGCGCCCATTCGTTCGGCGTGCGCGCCTTCGCCGAGAGAGACCTCCTCGCTCTCCGGGCTCTCGTACTGGACGTAAGCGACGCGGTGGCCCCACACGCCCTCGGCGTGCGGCTCCTGCTCCATGTCCTGGCCACGCATGTACTCGCCGGGCCCTTCGGAGTCCTCGGTCCCGAGCACGCCAAATGCGAGCGTGGCGGCCGCGAGAGGGCCGACGCATGTGAAATACATCGAGACGGGCGCCTCGTTCCATGCCTGCCGTTCGCGCCCCTCGAGCTTGTCGCCGATCTCGGCCCACACCTCGTTCGGGATCCCCTTGGCCCGTTCGAACGCGCGGAGCGCGACCTCGCGCGAGATCGTATCGGGCCCGAACGTGCCTCCGCGCGCGCCCTCGAGGCCGATGTGCACCTCCGCGTAGACGGTCTGGTCCGGCGCGGGCCCCGTGTCCGTGAGATCACCCGAGGGCACGACCGAGAGCGCGAGCCCCGTCTTTTCGGCGATCTTCTCGACGTGTTCTGCGAGCTCACCGAGCTGCCTGCGTGTCATCCCGCCCGACGTGAAGCGCTTGCCCGCGATGAGCACCCCTTCCGTCTCCTCGTCGAAAGAGACCTCGTGTGCGCTCTCTTCGGCGGCCTCTTCTTCG
>JANMGF010000444.1:0-1756 GCA_031374535.1 Polyangium sp. (in: bacteria) | reverse complement strand
GGGAGGAGGACGACGCGCTCCAGGATACGTTTGCCCGGGAACTCATGGCGCGCGAGCGCAATGGCGCCAGGGATGCCGAGGAGGAGGCCGATCGACGTGCCGCCCATCGCGACGAGGACGCTGATGCGGAGGGCCGCGATGAGCTGCTCGTCCTCGAGCAACATACGATACCAGCGGAGGGAGACGCCGCGCATCGGGAAGACGTTCACCGCGTCGGGGTTGAACGAATACACGACGACGACGACCATCGGCAGATAGATGAACGCGAGGACGAACGCCGCCGCCGCGCCGACGAAAAGCGTGGGCAGATCGAGACGGCGCATCATCGCGCGCCCCCGAGGCGATCCCCGCGGCCGGAATCGAGGCTGGCGAAGGAGCGCTCGGCGCGAGACGTCGTCTCCAGCAGGGCCACGACGACAACGAGCAGGACGATCCCAACGACGGAGCCGAGGGGACGATCGTTCGAGGTGCCGAAGAGGTTCTGCACGACGTTCGAGATCATGAGATTGTCGGTGCCGCCGAGCAGGACGGGCGCGAGGAAATCACCAAGCGTCAGGACGAAGGCGAAGGTGCCGCCCGCGATGACGCCCGGGAGCGAGAGGGGGAGCACGATGCGGAAAAACGTGGTGAGGCGGCCGGCGCCGAGGTCCTTCGACGCCTCGATGAGCGAGCGGGGGATCTGCTCGAAAGCCGTGTACACCGGCATGAGAACGAAAGGCGTGTAGATGTGGACGAGGCCAATGATGATGGCCCACTCGCTGTAGAGAAAAGCCTCGACGGGCGCGTCCGTGATGTTTGCCCATTGAAGGGCGGAGTTCAGGATTCCCTCGCGGCCGAGGATGATCTTCCAGGCGTACGCGCGGACGATGTAACTCACCCAGAGCGGGACGATGATGAGGCTGTAGAGGAGCGCTTTGCCGCGCTGCACTTTGAAGGCAATCCAGCCCGCGAGGGGCACGCTGAAGAGCACGGAGAGGCTCGTGACCTTCAGCGCGATCGTGAACGTGTAAAGCAGCGTGCCCCGGTAGAGGGTCTTCGTGAAGAAGGACTTCCAGGGGTCCAGCGTGGGCTCGAGGACGACATTGCCGAGGTCGTCCGAGCCGAGAAAACTCTGGAAGAAGAGGGAGATGTACGGGATGACCAGGAAACAAAGAAGCCAGAGCGCAGGGGGGAGGACGAGGAACAGGAGCGCCCGCCTCTTCGGCCGGGAGACCGCTTGAACCGATGCCTTCGCGGCGGGCGCCGTATCCATCGACCTTGGCCTACTTCGAGCTCTTCACCTCGTTCCAGAGCTCATTGTACTTCTTGCGATCCTTCACGTATTGCCAGAAGTTGAGGCGCTTGAAGTACGTGTCGCCCTCGGTCACGCAGGGGCTCTTCTTGAGCTCCTCGGACATGTGCTCCTTGGCCTTGCTGTTCGCAATGCAATACCCGCCGGTCGCCTCGAAGACGAGCGCCTGGGCCTTGGGCGTGGTGACGTAATCGAGGTAGGCAAGGGCGAGGTCCTTGTTCTTCGACGTCGCGGTGATCATGAGCCGATCGATCCAGCCCGTCGCGCCTTCCTCGGGGATCACGCCCTTCAGGTTCATGCCCTCCTTGTTGAGGGTGCCGACCGTGAGGGGCCAGCCGACGGCCATGACGACCTCCTTGTTCTTGAAGAGATCGTTGAGCTCACCGGCGGTCGCCCAGTATTTACGCACCTGGGGCTTGAGCTCGAGGAGCTTCTTTTTCGCCTCGGCGAGCTCTGCGTCGGTCA
>JANMGF010000901.1:0-3344 GCA_031374535.1 Polyangium sp. (in: bacteria) | reverse complement strand
TCGAACGAGGACGACAAGTACCTCCAGCCGGCGGCCTTCATGGTCGTCGACACGACGTACCAGGCGCTGCTCGACCAGTACAAACTCCACCGCCGCACGGGCGGACAGGAAGGGATCGAGCAACGCACCGGGGTCAAGATCATCAAGGAGAACGACAAGGAGAAGGTCGTCACGGAGGATCTGCCGAAGGCCTTGAAGGACGCGATCGCGGCGCGCGACGAGTACATCCAGCGCGTGCCCCCGACGGCCGATCTCTCCACGAAGGATGCGGAGACGAAGTCGGAGCAGAAGAACAGCGACCTCTACGCGTTCCAGTCGGGCCAGGACTTCTTCCTCTACGGCAACTTCCCCGAGGCGCGTCGCCGGCTCGAGCCGATCTACGCCGAGCAGTGCGGCAAGACGCCGTTCGGCTACCTCGCGTGGGAAAAACTCACGACGATGGCGAACCTCGAGAACGACGTGCCTCGATCACGCGCGCTCGCCGAGGCCGCGAAGGCGAAGAGCTGCGCGATCAACGAGGAGCAAAAGCTCAAGGAGACCGGCATCGCCGAGCCCACGATCTCGCGCGGATACTACGTCGACGCCGCCGCCAAGTTCGAGAAGGCCGAGAAGATGCCGGACGGTCCCGAGCGTGTGCAGGCGTGGCGCGAGGCCGCGGCGCTCTACCGCGTCGCGCTCGAGAAGGCCCCGGCCCGCGACGAGGCCCCCGAGGCCGCGATGAACGGCGCGTATTGCTACAAGCAGGTCGGCGACTACGACCAGGCCATCGAGATGTACACGCTCTTCATCAAGGAGTACGGGAGCGACGCGAACCTCTCGAAGCTCGAGCAGGGCGACAACACGGCGAAGCCTCCGAAGCCGCCCGATCCGAAGAACTACGGCGAGCGCGTGAAGTACCTGAAGCAGGCCTACGACGCGCTCAGCGCCTCGTACGTGCTTTTCTTCAACTACCGCGCCGCGGCCGAGACGTACGACACCATCTCGCGCAACCGCCGCTTCGAGAAGCCCGCGCGGCGCGAGGCGGCCCGCGGCGCTGTCCTGCTTTATGCGAACGTGGGCGATCGGGATCGTATGGTCGCCTCGAGGACCGCGTTCCTCGAGCTCGAGGCCCCGATCGAGCAGAAGGCCGAGATCGACTACATCGTCGCGTCGGCCGACCTCAAAGGCTGGGACGAGAAGGCCCCCGACGAGGGCGCGAACAAGGCCGCGCGTATCAAGGCGATGGACGCGATGGAGGACTACTACGCGTTGAACCGCCTCACCCCGGCGGCCACGCCGTACCTCGTCCAGGCGGCCTACCACGCGGCCAAGATGCGCAAGGCGGCCGCTGATCCGAAGGCGGTCGAGTGGTGCCGCAACACCATCGGCGCGTTCGACAAGTGGAAGGCGTTCGCCGCCGTCGACGGCAAGAAGGCGCTCGGCACCACGCAGGCCGACATGGCCGCCGAGTGCGCCTACGGCACGGTCAACGACCGGCTGAAGCAGTCCTGGGACTACGACGCCGGCCATCATCGCTACGCCGGCGTCATCGACAAGGTCGTGAAGTCGTTCGCCGACGACCTCAAGAAGGCGGGCGAGACGTACTTCAACGATCTGCAGTCGGTCATCAAGACCTACGAGTCGCGCGCCCTGTCCGTCGCGGCCTTCGCGCGGCAGGGCTCGCTGTACGACTCGTGCCGCACGGGTCTTTACAACACCCGGCCTCCGGCTCTGAAGCTCTACAACGAAAAGGAGGAGCGGCTCATCAAGCAGGCCGAGACGAGTGATCGCGAGGACCTGCAGGAGATCGCCGACGGGTATCGGCAGAAGCGCCGCGAGCAGTGGCGCGAAGCGCGCGAGCGTCTCCTCAACGACGCCGACCGCGCGATGATCAAATTCTACGTGCAGGCCGTGGTCTATGCGCGGGCCTGGAACGTGCGAAACCCCGAGGTCGACAGCGCCATCCAGCGCCTCGCGTTTTTCACGGACATCCTCGGTGACGCCAAGATCCGCGACATGAGCCAGGGGATCATCGATCCCGAGACGCAGCAGCCGTTCATGTACCAGGACGGCATGTTCCTGCGCACGCGGCCCGGCATGGCGCCCGCGCTCCAGCCCGACGGCCTGCCCGCGCCGCTCCCGGTGACGCTTCCATGAGACGTTCTCCTCGCCTGGCCCTCGTCGCGCTCGCCTGCGCGCTCTTGCCGCTCCTCGCCGCTTCTTGCGAGGAGACGACGTCGCAGCAGAAGCCAGAGGTGCCTCCGCAACCCACGGCCGCGAACCCCTACGGCTACCCGAACGGCATGAACCCGTGGGGCCAGCCGATGGGACAACCCGCGCCGGTCGTGGGCATGAGCCCCACGCCGAGCCTCACGCCGAGCGCGCCGCCCATGGCCACGGCCCCGCCGCTCGCGCCTCCTCCGCAGCCGCTCCCGCCCGCCGCCGCGGGGCCTTACCAGCAAGGCATGGCCGCCTTCGCCGCCGGGGATCTCAACGCGGCCAAGGGCCTCTTCCAGCAGGTCATCCAGGCCGACGCGCGCGCACACCACGCCCACTACTCGCTCGGCGCCGTGCAGGAGCGCCTGCGTGAGCCCGAGGCCGCGTCGAGCTACCAGAAGGCGCTCTCCATCACGCCCGACTACGAGCCGGCGATCATCGCCTACGCGATGTTCCAAGCGCGAAAGGGCAACCTCGGCGAGGCCGAACGTTTGCTCACGGACAAACGCGCCCTCATGCCGCGATCGGCCGCCGTCACGGCCACGCTCGCCGAGGTGAAGAGCCTGCAGAAGGACACCGGATCGGCGCAACGCCTCGCGCAGGAGGCGCTCAAGATCAACCCGGATTACCGGCCCGCGATGGTCGTCATCGCCCGCGATCACTACCGCAACCGCAGGCTCGATCTCGCCCTCTACGCGCTCCAGGCGATCCTCGACGGGTTCGGCGCGGAGAACCCCGCGCGCGACAAGGACAACCCCGAGGCGCTCCTCCTGCGTGGCCTCATCCTGCGCGAGCAATCCCAGCGTGGCGGCGCGATGGAGAACTTCCGCCGCGCCGTGCAACGCCGGCCCGATCTCGTCGAGGCGCGCGTGCAGCTCGCTTCGATGCTGCTCGAGGCCGGCAACAGCCAGGAGGCGCTGCCGCTTCTCGAGGGCGCCGTTCGTTACGACGCGGAGAACCTCCCCGCTCACCTCGCGCTCGGCGACACCTACCGCCTGCTCGGCCGCTACGGCGACGCGAAACGCGAGTTCGAGTGGGTGCTCGCGCGTGACGCCTCCATGCCGCAGGTCCACTACGACCTCGGCCTGCTTTACCTTTTCGCGCCGAGCGTCCCCGGCATGTCGGGAAAGCAGCAGGTCGCCGAGGCG
>JANMGF010000368.1:0-12631 GCA_031374535.1 Polyangium sp. (in: bacteria) | reverse complement strand
GGGCGGCTCCGGCTCGAGCTGGAGAAGACGCACCGCTTGCTCGGCGCGCGGTTCCCCGGGCAGCGGGATTTCGTGGAGTCGTTTTTCCTGAAGGGATCGAAGCCGAGCGAGGGGGTGGGGGAGGACGAGGAGGAAGCGCCCACGGCGGAAGGCTGAACGCAGCGCGCCCCGAGCGGGCCTCTTGCCCGGCGAATCCTGGATTGATGTTCAGTGTTCGTCGTGGCAGCGTAGGCCCGGCAGCGCATGGCCTCGTTTGCAAAAAAGCTCGCCCGCTTGCCGCCCCTGCATGGGGCCGCTCCCGCTCCCGCTTCCGCTCCCGCTCCCGCTCCCGCTCCCGCCTCCGCCTCCGCCTCCGCCTCCGCCTCCGCCTCCGCTTCCGTCCCCGTCCCCGACAACGCCGCCGCCGCGCTGCGCTCCAAACCTTCGCTCGACGATCTGCGGGATCGCATCGCGCGGATCCTCGGCAAGGCCGCTCCCTCCATCCCGCGCCCCGATCCCACGCAGACCGAGCTTCCCTTCTTCGTCGAGCTCACCGCGCGAGGACCGCTCTACGTACGTCGCGACCGTACGCCGCCGGCCGCGCGTGTCGGCCGCGCGCCGCTCGTGGCCGCGCGTGACGCCGAACCGGGCCTGCTCTCCTTACTCGCGCTCGATCCCGCGCTCTCGGCCTGCGATGCCCGACGCGCCCTCTACATCGACACCGAGACCACCGGGCTGCAAGGCGGCACCGGCACGGTCGCCTTCCTGCTCGGGATGGCGTTTTACGACGAGGCCCAGGGCGCGTTTGTCCTCGAGCAGGCGCTCCTTCGGCGTCTCGGCGAGGAGGGGCCTATCCTGGAGCTTCTCGCGCGGCGGCTCGAAGAAGCTTCGATGATCGTCACGTTCAACGGCAAATCGTTCGACATGCCGCTGCTCCGCGCGCGGTTCGTCATGAACCGCATGCCGCCGCCGCGGGAGCTTCCGCACCTCGACCTCGTCCACGTCGCGCGGCGCATCCACGGCCACCGGTTGAAGAGCCGCACGCTCGCCGCTGTCGAGAGCGAGGTCCTCGGGCGCGAGCGCGTGGGCGACGTCGGCGGCGCGGACGTCGTCGCTTGTTACATGCATTATTTACGCACCGGCGATGACAGCGCGCTCGCCGGCGTCGTCACGCACAACGAGGCCGACGTGCTCTCGATGGTCGCGCTCGTCGGGCTCTACGGCGAGCCGATGCACAGCGGTCTTCCCGGCGCGGATCTCGCGGGCGTCGCCAAGACGTTGCGACGCGCCGGTGAGCTCGAACGTGCGGCCGAGACGGCGGAGGCGGCCGTCGCGCGAGGCGGCGGGGCTCTCGCGAAGCGGACGCGCGGCGACATCGCCAAGGCACGCGGGGACAAGGCGCGCGCCCTGCTCGACTACGAGGCGCTCGCCGGGGAAGTGGACGACCCGTCCGTGCGGCTCGAGCTCGCCAAGCTTTACGAGCACCACGTCAAATCGTTCGCCGCGGCGCTCTCGATCGTCGAGCGCGGGACGGGCGAGGAGGAGCCGGCCGCGCAGAAGAGGCGCGCGCGGCTCCGGCGCAAGCTCGAGAAACGTCCGTGAGACGGATCGTCCTTTCGCTCGTGGTCTCCTTCACGGCGGTGGGGTGCGGGTATCGGATCGTGGGTGCCGCGGCCGATCCGCTCGGTCCGCTCGCCGTCGTCGCGGCCCCCGGCGTCGTCGCTTTCGCCCTCGCCGAGGACGCCGTGCTCGCCGGGGCGCGCGCCGAGCTCGCCGCGGATGGGCGTCTCGCCTCCTGTGAACCTCGCGCCCCACGATGTCCTGCCCTCGTCGTCGAGCTCGTCCGTGTGGAGGAAGGCGGCGCAGCGCCCGGGGCCGCGACGCCCGAGAGCGCGCCCCTCGGCCGGGCCGTGACCTTCACCCTTCGCGGCCGCGCCTTCGTGCGGCGCAGGAGCGACGCGCCTCCCGAGCGGATCGGCCCCGACGTCACCGTGCGTGAGCTCGTCGCGCGAGAGGACGACCCCACGACGTTCCACGCCACGCGGCAGGAGGCTCTCCGCCGTGCGGCCCTTCGCCTGGGCGCGCTCCTCGTGCGCCGCGTCTCGTGGTGAGGGGTGAACGTGCGCCGCGCCGCCTACGATCCGGGCCATCTTGCGGGTTTGCCCAGTTCGGAGGGCCTGTACGCCGGCCCCTTGGCGCGTGGCCCTTCTCCAGCAATGACAAACGGCGACGCGTAGGCTACCGTCAGCAACGATGATAACTGTCGGCTGCGCCGGCTTTCCCGTCCCAGCGACGCGGTACTTCCGCGAATTCATGTTCGTGGAGGTTCAGGAAACCCACGTCTCCATGCCTGGCCCCGGCACCATCCGGCGGTGGCGGCGGGAAGCTCCGGAGGGGTTCCAGTTCGCGTTGCTCGGCCCACGCGACGTGGGGCAGGAGGGGTTCCGGGACGGCAAGGTCACCGAGACGGCCCTGAAAGGGCTCGAGTCCGTGGCCGAGGAGCTCGAGGCCAAGACCGCGGTCTTCGTCGCCCCGCCCGAGTTCGCGCCGAACCGGACGAACAAGGGCATGTTGCGGGAGTTCCTGCAGACTGTCCGCGCGCGTTTCGACCGCGTCGTGTTCGAGCCCGCGCCCGGCTGGGATCCCGACGAGTGTGATGAGCTCACGCAGGAGGTCGGGGCGCTCGCCGCGCGTGATCCGCTCGTCGCGGGGCTCTCGAAATTGCCCACGGGGTACTACCGCCTGCACGGCCCGGCCGGGCACAAGTCGCGGTACGAGGATCCGGCGATCGAGAAGCTCGCTGCCATCGCCCGCGGCGGCAAGCACCACAAGGACGCGACGTACGTGTTCACCAACGTCGACATGTTCGCCGACGCCAAGCGCTTCAAAAAAGCCTTGAAATTGTAAGGTTTCGAGGCGTCGGGCCCCCTGGGGCCGCGCTTCGTCACAAGGCGCGCTCTCGGGCACCTTCTCGCGGCGGGGTGCTTGCGTTACGCTGCTGATGTGCGCGCCTGGCTCGCTTGCTTGTTCCTGCTCGCGCCGTCCCTGGGGCTGGCGTCGAGTTGTGCTCTTGGTGGCTTCGAGAAGGTCACGCCTCCGCCCGACGGTGGGGAGGAATGTGGACACGCGTCGGTCCCCGGACCTCCAGCGCCCACGCCTCCGAACGACGCCGCGCCGGAGGTGGAGTTCGTCGTGGCGCTCCGTGTGTTGCGCCTGAAGACGGACGCGGACGGCAACGACATCGGGCTCGATCTGGATCGCTTCTGTAGCTGCCAGGGCGAGGAGCGTTCGTGTATTCCGCCCGCGGGGCAGCCCGAGAAGTTGAGCTGCGACAAGGCGCAGGGGCGGGACAACCAGATGCCTGCGCTCTTCAACCTCGTCGAGCTCGCCCTGCAGGTGCAGGACATTTCGGAGCTCTACACCACGTTCGCCGAGGTCGGCAACTGGGGCCTCCTGTTCCACGTCAGCAACTACAACGGCGAGCCGAACGACTCCAAGGTGCGCGTCGCCTGGTACGGGAGCGCCGGGACGCCCGCCGTGCCGACCTGGGACGGCACCGACATCTGGCCGATCGCGGAGAGCACCCTCCTGAACAACGACGTCAACCAGCCGAAGTACTTCGACAACGACGCCTACGTGACCGACGGGACGCTCGTGCTTTCGGCGCCGACGGGCGGGATCGCGGTCGCGGGGGGCCAGACGCGGCTCAACATCAACCTGTCGGCGGGGACGATCACCGCGCGCATCACGAAGGACGCGATGGGGCGCTACGTGCTGCGCGACGGCCTCATCGCCGGGCGCATCCCGGAGGTCGAGCTCTTCGAGATGGTGAAGAGCTTCCGCGACGACAGCGGCAAGCCTTTCTGCACGGACACCATCTTCTGGGGGACGATACAGGACGCGTTTTGCCGCGGGCTCGATGTCCAGACCGGCCCACCGGAGCCGAACAAGCCCTGCAACGCCGTCTCCTTCGCGGCGGGCTTCGACGGCGATCCCGCGGCGCTCGGACAGCCGATGGCGGCCGGCGCGAACACCCCCGACTGCCCGCCCGAGACCGACCCCGTGGTCTCGTTCACGATGTACGGCTGTCCGCCGCCGCCGAACCCCTGATCCCGGCGATCTTGGCCGATCAGTCGATCGTGGCGTCTCCACTCGCGTCGCCGTCCGCGCCCGCGTCGCTCGTGGGATCGGGCGGCGTGCCTGCGTCCTCGGGGGGCGCGACGAAGGCGCAGTCGGCGAGCACTTCGGGGCTACGCGTGAGGACGGTGCACGGCGTGAAAGAGACCGGGGTCGCGCTCGCGACGAGGGGCTCGGCGGGGCAGGCCTCCATGCTCGTAGCGCCCGCGCGCGCGCATGCGGCGACGGCGCCGATGGCCTCGACGCAGCGGGTCGTCGCGTCGGTCCCGGGCTCGGTGGCGCCGCTCCGGAGGCCATGCAGGCATTGATCGCGGTAGACATCGAGGCAGTACGCCACCTCGGACGCGGAGGCGCCGCACGCCGCTGTCGCCTCGCAACGCGCGGACTCGATCTGTCGGCACGCCTCGACTCCCACGGCGTCGGCCCCGCAGGCGCCCGTCGCGCTGGCCAGCAGGAGGCCTACCGCCGAGGCGAGGAGGGCGAGGCGAGCGAAACGCACGGCGGTCGGCTAGCACGCCGCTTGGCCCAGGTCGACTGTTGGGGGGTACGCTTGGACAACGTTCGCCCATGACGACCGCGATGATCCTGTGCGCCGGGCTCGGCACGCGCCTCCGGCCTCTCACGGATGCGTTACCCAAGCCCCTCGTGTGGCTCGGCGACAGGCCGCTGCTCGCGCACATCCTGGACAGGCTCGCCCTCGCGGACGTCGACCGCGTCGTGCTGAACACGCACCACCTCGCCGAGCGCTTCGAGGCGCGCCTCTTCGCGGAGCTGCCGTTCGAGGTCACGATCGTGCACGAGCCGCGGATCCTCGGTACGGCGGGCGGCGTGGCGGCCGCTGCGCTCGCGCTTGGCCCTGGGGATGTGCTCGTGTGGAACGGCGACATCCTCGCGACGTTCGACGTCGGCTCGCTCCAGCGCGCCCACGCACGCGCGAAGGCTGCGGGCGCGATCGCCACGCTCGCGGTCTCGTTCCGGCATCCGATCGAGGCGCGTGTCGGGGAGGGGACCGTGGGCCTCGGCGAGGATGGCTCGGTCGTGCGGCTGCGCGGCGAGACGTTTGGCCGCGAGGTGCGGGGCGCGGACTTCGTCGGCGTGCAGATCCTCGGCGAGGCGGCGCGCGCGCGTCTGCCCGGGGAGGGCTGCCTCGTCGGGGACGTGGTTCTACCGGCGCTGCGCGCGGGGGAGCGGGTCGCGGCGCGTGGGGTCGTCGCGCGTTTTTGCGACCTCGGCACGATCGAGGTCTACCTCGAGGAGAACCTGCGCTGGATCGCCGATCACGGTGGATCGTGGGTCGGCAAGGACGTGCACGTCGAGCCGGCCGTCTCCGTCACGACGAGTGTCCTCGGCGACGGCGTGACCGTGCGAGGCCGGGGCGAGATCCGGGATGTCGTGGCCTGGCCCGGCGCGACGTTCGAAGCGCCGCTCGAACGCGCGGTCGTCCTCCCGAGCGGCGCCGTCGTCCGCGTTTGACCCGGCCGATCGCGCTACGGGAAAAACGTCTCCACGTGGAGCGCCGGGGATCCGTCCTCGAGCACGCCGCCCAGGATCGCGACCGTTCCATTCGGCGCGGGCACGACCGTCGCGCCCGAACGAGGCTCCCGCAGCGCCCGCTCTTCCACCGCACCGCCGTCGAGATCGATCACGAACACCCGCACGCGTTTCGCCGCCGTTGCCTCGTGCCCGACCACCAGCACCTTCCCGGTGCCCAGCGAAAACGCCATCGCCCCCGTGATCCCCACCGGCACGGCCGCCCCCGTGACCTCCTCCGTCGTACACGCCGCCGTGCAGCTCGGGCTCCACGTGCGTGACGCCGCCGCCGCGCCTGCCGCGTCGATCCCCCCGACGAGCGCCATCTTTCCTTCGCCCGCCACCACCGCCGCCGCGCCCTCCGTCGCGTCCGCCGGCATGTCCCTCGCCCCGAACCCCGTCCCGCCCTCCGCGAGCACCTCGAACCCCGCCCCGTCCGTGCTCCCGCAGGCGACCACGAGCCCCACGCCCGGCGCCCAGGCCGCCGCCGCTCCCTTGCGCGCCGTCACCAGCCTGAACACCGACAGCGCCCCGCCCGCGCTCACCGCCAGCACCTCCCGGCTCGCCGCGCTCCTCCGCGTCGCCCCCACCACGAAGCTCGTCCCCGACGGCGACTCCACCACCTGCCCACCGGCCACGTCCGCGAAGGATCCCGCGCTGTCCGGCCACGCCACGTCGTACGCCGTGCCGCTCGTATCCACCGAGCTCGCCCCCAGATCCCCCACGAGGAGCATCCCGCCCGGCCGACCCACGATCGATCGCGCCGTCTGCGCGAAGGCCTCCGTCACCGCCGGCCCCCAGCCGAGCAGATCGTAAAAATCCCCTAGCTTCGCGTCCGCCGCGCCCTCCGCGCTCGCCGCCGCGCTCCCGCCCGTCGTCACGAGGTACTGCTCGCCCAGCACCGCCGCCGGCGCCTCCACGTGCGCCCGCACGAGCTCTCCCGGCGGCCTCGCCCACGTGCCCACCCGTTGCACGAAGACCGGGATGTCCGCGCTCGCGAACGCGCCGGGCACGATCCCCGACAAGGACCGCCCCCGCACCACCGCCGCCCCCTCCGCCGAGGTCCCCGTCACCTCCACGACGAGCGGCTCTTCTTCCGGCACCTCGCCGAGGTCGAACGTCCCGCCGGGCGTCGTCTCCGCCACGAACGTCGCCCCGCTCGCCGTCTTCGCCTCGATGCGGATCTTCGTCACCGCGGGCGCGGCCGAAAACGTGTCCGTCTCGTGCCCCGTCACGATTTGCAGCGTCCGCTCGATCGGCTCGTCCGTGCACCCGCCCCCGAGGAGCGCCGCCGCGACGAGCCATCCGAAGTGCCGGTCCATTCGAGATCTCACGCGGCGCGAGCGTACCCCGAGGCCGCCTGCTTTTCATCTCGGCGGCGCGCCGTCCGTCGTCCGTGCTAGCAGGGACCTCGCCGTGCTCGTCGGTCGACAGCTCTCCCTCGCGCCCGATCCGCTCGCCCTCGCCGAGCGCCTCCGCGCCTCCTCCGCGGACCGCCTCGCCCTGCTCCACGCCGCCGACCGCACCCCGGGCCCGTACGCCCGTTTTTCCTACGTCGCGTGTGACCCCGACCGCACGAGTAGCGCCCTCGACCCCCTCACCGACGACCCCGACTTTCCCTGGGGCGGCGCGGCCGGCGTGTTTCGGTCCGTCCCCCGCTGGATAGGCGTCCTTCCCTACGAATCGTTCCGTAGCCTGGAGCGTCCCGGGTGGGCTCCTCGGGATACGCGGGCCCCGGCGACCCTCGAACGACCGCTCTGGCTCCGGTACCCGGCGGCCCTCGTCGTCGACCATGCGGAGGGGCGCGTGTTCGTGGTGGGCGTCTCGCAGGGCCCCGTCGAGGCCCTCGCGCGCCGGGTCCTCGAAGCCCCGTCGCCTTCGGGGAGGGCGAGGCCGTTTGCCATCGAGGTTGCGGACGCCGAGTCGACGCGGTTTCACCTCGAACGGATCCTCGCCGCCAAGGAGCTCATCGCCCGTGGGGAGCTTTACCAGGTGAACCTCGCCCGGCGGCTTTCCGTGTCGCTCATCCAGGGGGAGCCGCTTGATCTGCACCGCCGCTTGAGCGCCGCGGCGCCGTCCCCGTTCGCCGCGTGCCTGCACCTGGGCCGTGATCTGGCCGTGGTTTCCACTTCACCGGAGCTGCTCCTCGAGGCACAAACGAGGGTTCTCCGAGAAGGCACGGAGTTTCCGGTCGATACACTGTTGCCTTTCAAGTCGAACCTGCGAGAGGGCCAAAATCGACCCGATCCGGGGGGAGATCCATCCCGAAAAAAACCTCTGATGTCCGTGCCTTTCGGACGACTCTTCACGTGTCCCATCAAGGGCACGCGGCCGCGCGGAAAAGACGCTCGCGAGGACACCGCGCTCATTCACGAGCTCGACCAAGATCCCAAGGAAAACGCAGAGCTCACGATGATCGTGGATGTAGAACGTAACGATCTCGGTCGCGTGGCCGCCTTCGGATCGGTCCATGTCCTCCATGGTCCCGGTGTGGTGACCCACAGAACCATCCACCACCGCGAGGCCCTGCTCGGCGCGTGGACCCGGCCCGGCGCGACCCGGCACGAGGTCCTCTCCGCGATGCTCCCGAGCGGAAGCGTGACCGGCGCACCCAAGATCCGGGCCATGGAGGTCATCGCCCGCCTCGAATCCGCCCGCCGCGGCCTCTACACGGGCGGCTTCGGTCACGTGGCCCACGACGGCAGCGTCACCCTCGCCATGGCCATCCGCACCGTCGTGCTCCGGGGCCGTGAAGGGGAGTACTTCACGGGCGGCGGGATCGTCGCCGACTCCGACCCCACCCGCGAGCTGGAAGAGACCCGCTGGAAGGCCCTCCAGCTCGAAAAGGCCGCCCGTCGAGCTGATGTAGGATGATGTAAGAATATGTGCTGACAGAAAGTTGGTGGTTGGATCGGGGTCGGGGTACTAATCCGCCCGTACGATGGGCGTCGAAGAGCAAGTTCGGAATCTGGTGGTGGGTGTACTCACCGATCTGGCGGGGAGTGGGGTCCTGCCGTCGGAGGTCACGTCGGCCTCGTTTTCGGTGGAGCGCCCCAAGCGCCCCGAGCACGGAGACCTCGCGACGAACGCGGCGCTGGCGATCCAGAAGGCGGCGAAGAAGCCTCCACGCGAGATCGCAGCGCTGCTCGCAGAGCGCCTCGGCAAGGAGCCGGACGTCGTCTCCGTGGAGATCGCGGGGCCGGGGTTTCTGAACCTTCGGCTCGCGAAGACGGTCTACCACCGGGTGCTCGGTGAGGTGCTCGCGGCGGGGCCGGCGTACGGACGGGGGCCTGCGGGGCTCGGGGAGCGGGTGCTCGTCGAGTTTGTCAGCGCAAACCCCACGGGCCCGCTGCTCATCTCGCACGGAAGGGGCGCGATCCTCGGCGACGCGGTGGCGACGTTGCTCGAAGCGACGGGCAGCCGCGTCACGCGCGAGTACTACATCAACGATTTCGGTAACCAGGTGCGACTGCTCTCGAAGAGCGTGCTCGCCGTGGCGCTCGGCCGTGAGCCGCCCGAGGGCGGGTACGGCAAAAACGACTACCTCGAAGACCTCGTGGCGTGGCTGAAGCAGACGAGCCCGGAGCTGCTCGCCGACGACAAACTCGACGAGCTGTCGCGGGTCTGCATCGCGCGCATGCTCGACGGCGTGCCGGGATCACGCGCGTTGCCGGGCATCAAGAAGACGCTCGCCTCGCTGCGGATCCAGTTCGACGCCTGGTACTCGGAGGAGGGCCTGCACCGGTGGGGCCGGGTGAACGCGGCGCTGCTCGAGCTGTCGGCGCGTGGTTGCCTGGAGGAGCGCGAAGGCGCGTTGTTCTTCAAGAGCACGGACGAGGGCGACGACAAGGATCGCGTCGTGAAGAAGAGCGACGGCTACTTCACGTACTTCGCGAGCGACATCGCGTACCACGCGGACAAGATCGCGCGCGGCTACGACCGGCTCGTCAACGTGCTAGGCGCCGATCACCACGGCTACACGGCGCGTGTACGCGGCGCGCTGGCGGCGCTCGGTTTGCCGAAGGAGCGGTTCGAGGTGGTGCTCTACCAGCTCGTGAACCTGCTCCGCGACGGCAAGCCCTACAAGATGGGCAAGAGGCTCGGCAACCTCGTGACCATCGAGGAGGTCGTCGAGGAGATCGACGAGGCCGCGCGGCGGAAGGGCGCCGGGGCCGACGCGCTCCGTTACTTCTACCTGGCGCGGCGGAGCGACACGACGATCGATCTCGACATCGAGCTCGCCAAGAAGGCCTCGATGGACAACCCCGTCTTTTACCTCCAGTACGGTTACGCGCGGCTCTGCTCGATCCTGCGGCGCGCCGAGGAAAAGTTTGGGCTCAAAATTCCTCGGTACACGCAGGCGTTGGCCGCGCGTCTCGAGCACCCCGACGAGCTCGCGATCCTGGGCAGGCTCGGGCGTTTCCCGGCCGTCGTGGCCGAGGCCGCGGCCGTACGCGAGCCGCACCGCATCATCTTTTTCCTGCAGGAGCTCTCGCAGGACTTCCAGAGCTACTTCACGCGGCTCAAGAAGGACGGCGACACGATCCTGCCGCTCGACGCGCAGGTCGCGGAAGCCGGCTGGCAGGAGCGGTGGGATCGGCCGAAGAGCGAGGCGCGGCTGCTCTGGATCGAGGCGATCCGGGCCGTGTACGAGGCGGGGCTCAAGCTCGCGGGGATCACGGCGCTCGACCGGATGCACAGGCTCGAGGTCGACGCGGCTGCGGAAGCGGAAAACAGTCACGAGGAGATCGATGCATCATGACCGTACGTTCAGACATCGGGGACGGCGGGGCCATCAAGAACCTCGACGAGATCCAGGAGGCGGATCCGGCCTCGCACCCCTCGCGTGCGTCCGCGCTCGTGCTCGCATCGCTCGGCGGCGCGTGCATCATGTTCGCCGCCGTCGCGCTGCTCCGCGCGCCCGTGAAGGAGAAACCCACGAACGTGGATCCGCTCGGGGATCTCGTGGCGAAGGCGCATCCGGCCGGCATGAAGGCCGAGAAGAAGCCGGATCTCTCGGGCCACGAGATCACCTTCCCAGGCATGCTCTCGGACACGAAAAACACGACGGCGCTCGAGGCCGTGCGTTCCCCGCGCGCCACGCAGCCGGCGGACGCCGCGCTCCTCGTGCCGCCTCCGCCGCCGGAGACCGTCGCCGACAGGCTGCCGCCTTCGCCGCTGCCGGCGCAACACATCCTGCAGGCGCCGCCCGACTCGGCCTCGGGGCGCGACACGCTGACGGCGATGGCGAGACACGTCTCGCGCGAGGACTCTGCCGAGGCCGCGGAGGCCGGCGGTCCGGGCCAGTATCAGCTCCAGGTGAGCTCGTTCAAGACGCAGCAGGAGGGCGACAAGTTCGCCGCCGCGCTCCGGCGAAGGGGACATCGCGCGTACGTCGAGCCCGCGATGGTGAAGGGCCGCGGGCTCTGGTACCGCGTGCGTATCGGGCCCTTCAAGTACAAGCACTCGGCCACGATCTACCGGCAGGATTTCGAGGCGAAGGAGCGGCTCGTCACGTTCATCGTGGAGCCGCCGAAGAAGGACGCGGCGCCGAAGATCACGCACGAGGAGACGGAGTAACCGTCTACCGCCCGATGCCCCAGATCTCGCCCGTCGCCCACGTGGCATCGAGGAGCGAGAGGGCCGCGTGGACGACCTCGGCGGGTGTGCCGAAGCGGCCGAGGGGAGAGCGGGCGGCGAGGCGGTGCGTGCGCGTCGGATCGGCGTCGGCTTCCGGGTCGGCGACGATGCCGAGGGCGAGCAGGTTGACGCGCACCTGCGGCGCGAGCTCGACGGCCAGCGCGCGCAGGCCCGTCTGAAGCGCGCCCTTCGCGGTCAGGTAGGCGACGTGGTTCGGGAAGGGGCGCGTGACGCCCGCGTCGACGAGCGCGACGACCGCGCCGAAGGTACGCGTGAGCTCTTCGGAGAGCGCGTTCACCAGCAAGAGCGGCGCGACCGCGTGCACGGCGAGCGTGTTCTCGAGGTCCTCGCGCGAGAGCTCCTCGAGCGGCGTGTGCGGGAAGGGGCCACAGGCGAGGATGACGCCGTCGAGGCGGCCTCCTTCGAGGACGCGGCTCGCGATTCGATCGGGCGCTTGCCGGTCGCGTAGATCGGCGCAGACGGTCGTGGGGCGCGAGGCGGGATCACGCGTCAGCTCGTCGGCGAGGGCGTCGATCCGCTCGGCGCTGCGGGCCGTCAGCGCGACCTTGTCGCCGCGGTGCACGAGGGCCTTGGCGATGGCGACGCCGAGCCTGCCCGTGGCGCCGACGACGAGGATACGCTTCGAGTCGTGTGGCGCGGGCGGGTGGCTCTCGCGCGACGCGCCTTCGGGGGTGATGGGGCTCGTCATCCGTGCTCCTGGTCTCGTTCTCGGTCCTGGTTCAAGGGAAGGGGTGCGGGGCGCGGGTCGTCCACGGAGGCGGCGACGCGTAGCTCGCACGAGAGCACGCCTTTCGTCCCGGCGATCTTGCCGGCGAGGCCCGACAGGCGTTCGGCGTGGCCACGTAACACCATCGTGTCGAGGTATCGGTCCCGATCGATCCGCACGTGCTGGCTGGCGACCAGCAGATCGTGGCTGCCGGGCTCGGGCTCGGAGAGGCTCCGGACCTCGGCGAGCACGTGAGGCGTGTAGACCACGGTCAGGACGGCGACGACGGCGGCGCCGCGATCCCAGGCGGCGCGGGTGAGGTCGGCGCGCACGAGGTCACGGATGGCCTCGGAGCGGTTCTCGTAGCCGAGCGCCGCGATGCGTCGATCGAACTCGGTGAGCAGCGCGCGGTCCATGGCCACGCCGAAGCGGACGAGATCGCTCATCGTTTTGCACACCGTATCAGGTCAATGCTTCTTCTTGTCGAGCTGCCTGCGCGCGGCCTCCTGGATGGCGGCGGTGACGTTTTTGCTCTTGGCGAGCTGCCGGACGTCCGCGTCGCGGAGCAGGGGGATGAGGCGCGTCGCGATCGAGAGGGGCGTCTTCGGGTTTTCGACG